>NZ_JACSOF010000007.1:0-71836 GCF_014349205.1 Photobacterium sp. BZF1 | reverse complement strand
GGCCGGGGGGGCTCATCCGGCCAAAACTCAGAAACTAACGCACCTTGCTCGACTATCGAAGCCGCCAAATCACGGTGCTTGGCAGGGTACACCTTGTTTAAACCAGAACCTAATACCGCTACCGTCACACCGCCATTTTTCAGTGCGCCATAATGGGCCCGGCCATCAACGCCCAATGCCAAGCCACTGGTCACCACATAATCAGCCGCAACCATGGCCGCAGCAAACTCGTAAGCTAATTCCAAGCCATCAATACTGGCGGTACGGCTTCCCACCATAGCCAGTTGGGGCTCATGCAGCCAATGGGGATCACCACGGACAAACAACAAGGGTGGGGGAGAGGGAATTTCTTTAAGTAAAGAAGGATAAAGCGGGGAGTCGAGAGCAATGACCTGCTGGTTTGGCTGCAAGTGCCACTCTAGGCAACTATCTATCCTTTTTTTCGGCGGGTTGGTTATATGCTGGCGTTGACGCTCAGTCAGTCCGAGTCCGGCCTGCTCGCGACCAGATAACTCAAGCAGTTCTGACGGGGTTATACGCTCCAGCAAGCGGCCAATTCGATAACCGCCTAACTGGGGCGCAGAAGCCAAAATGAGCCAATCAGTAAGAGACGACATCTCGCCAAATCTAGCCGGTTCGTGGCGGTACTAACTGCACGCCGGCCCTGAAAGGCTCTGTCGCCTTGGTCACCACAGCCAGGCTGAAATAATCATAAGGCCGGATCACCATCACTTCTCCGATTGGGATGTCCCTTAGCTGATGAGACTGAGACAAAGTCAGGGAGGAGGACATTATTGGGCTCTCCGGTTTGCCGTACTCGTAGGCTCCCTTATTGCCCATATACGTTGCGCCAGGGCGCAGGATATGGAATACATGGCCAGCAGCAAGCCCATCAAGATGCCCCCGATCCAGCACCACAACTTCATGGGTGGCGATATATGCCATTCCCCCCAACCCTGCCACAACTTTGGTATTTGTCGGTTCTTGGTAAGGGGATGGGATAAAACTCAACGCAGCCTTGCTAGGTGGTAACGGTGCGGGCAAGAGTACATCATTGGGCTTCACCTCTTTTCTGGCATCAGTCAGCAGCACTGCACTGGTGGTTTCCGTGACGGCAATGACCTCCCCGCGAGCCACTTCTTTTAATGTCGACACCTTTGAGGACTCACCCGACTCCAACTCACGCTGTAGTTGCTGGTGAGGGCGGAAAATCCCCCATTTATCCCCTTTGATTAGCGGCTTATCCACCCATATTGTTTCACCACGGGGAATGTAGCCCTGGGCGCGGCTGTCTCCTATGACATGGGGGAGATGAGGTATATCCTTGTTGGCCAGCAGTTTATCTTCGGCAAGATATGGCAACAGTAGTTGCGCCGGCAATGTCGTGACGGGCTTGGGAGACACTATAGCCCTGGGTGATAAATGCTGGCGAGGCTTGCTTTGCAAGCGGGGTTGGCCATCAACCCAATAGAGATATAGCTGATCACCGGGGTATATCCAATGGGGATCGGCCACCGTCGCGCGATTACTCTGCCACAACTCGGGCCAGCGCCACGGGCTCGAAAGATAATGCCCAGCAATATCCCAGAGTGTATCCCCTTTTTTAACCGTATAAACAGAGGGAGCATCATCAATTACATACAACTCAGAAGCTTGAGCATGACTCGCCACGCCCATTACAGCCATAACGACGCCAAATACCCACTTACCAATTACTGTTTTCAATATTGTCATCACCCCACCACTAAACAACCAGGCAAACCGCTGTCAGCCACTGTGTCAGGCTGTCACCGAGCCCCTCCTGAGTCCAGCGCTGTACACTAGCTATCGATGAGTTTTCGGCCCGCTTCACTTTTCTCATGCTGCGATTGCAGGCTATTGAGGCACCAAGTGCAGCAATACAGGGTCCATAAGCCAAGGGATATAACGGGGTACTATGATTTGGCTTGTAAAATGACTAGAATTAGAACAATTAAACGATCCCTGTTATCAGTACAGTCTTTTAAAACGAGTATCTATGTCTTTATTGCAAGTATTAACATTCCCTGACGAGCGCCTGCGCACCGTTGCCAAGCCTGTTGAAGCCGTAACCCCAGAGATCCAGAAGTTTGTCGATGACATGCTGGAAACCATGTACGACGAAGAAGGGATCGGTCTGGCTGCAACCCAGGTGGATTTCCACCAACGCATCGTGGTGATTGATCTGTCGGAAGAACGCAATGAACCGATGGTACTGATCAACCCAGAGATCATTGAAAAACGCGGCGAAGACGGTATCGAAGAAGGCTGTCTGTCAGTACCAGGTGCCCGTGCCCTTGTGCAGCGCGCAGCTGAAGTGACCGTCAAAGCGCTTAACCGTGACGGCGAAGAGTTTACCTTTGAGGCCGACGACCTGTTAGCTATCTGTATCCAGCACGAGCTTGACCACCTTGAAGGCAAGCTATTTGTTGATTACCTGTCGCCGCTAAAGCGCAAGCGTATCCAGGATAAACTGGCGAAAATCAAACGCTTCAACGAAAAACACGCGAATAACGCCTAATTCGCCAACCAGATTTTAAGGACGCTACCTTGAGCAAACCTTTGAAAATTGTTTTTGCAGGTACTCCGGATTTCGCCGCCCGTCACTTGGCGGCGTTATTGTCTTCGGAGCATGACGTAATTGCGGTTTACACCCAGCCTGACCGCCCCGCTGGCCGTGGTAAAAAGCTGACCGCCAGCCCGGTTAAGAATATTGCGCTTGAACACAATATCCCGGTCTACCAGCCAGAAAACTTCAAGTCAGATGAAGCCAAGCAGCAACTTGCCGAACTTGATGCCGACATCATGGTGGTTGTCGCTTACGGGCTACTGTTGCCACAAGCGGTACTTGATACCCCGAAACTGGGCTGTATCAATGTCCACGGCTCTATCCTGCCACGCTGGCGTGGCGCAGCACCCATCCAGCGTTCAATCTGGGCGGGTGATGCCGAAACCGGCGTGACCATCATGCAGATGGATATCGGCCTTGATACTGGTGATATGCTGAAAATTGCCACCTTGCCTATCGAGCCGACTGATACCAGTGCGTCGATGTATGAGAAACTGGCCGAGCTTGGTCCTGTTGCCTTAGTCGATTGCCTGGCTGATATTGCCGAGGGCAAAGCGGTACCGGTAAAACAGGATGATGCGCTGGCCAACTACGCCAAGAAGCTGAGCAAAGAAGAGGCCTGCATCAACTGGGCCGATGATGCTGAGCATATCGAGCGCTGCATCCGCGCTTTCAACCCATGGCCGATGAGCTACTTTGTGGTCGCCGAGCAAAATGTCAAAGTCTGGCAGGCCAATGTTGAAGCCGATAACCAAGGCAAAGCACCGGGAACGGTTCTGGCCGCCGACAAGCAAGGGATCTTGGTTGCTACCGGCCAAGGGGCACTTCGCCTGACCGAACTCCAGCCGCCGGGCAAAAAAGCGATGCAGGCACACGATCTGCTGAACTCGCGCCGCGAGTGGTTCGAACCCGGCACGGTACTGTAACCTTCCAAGGGCCAGTGCTTGCACTGGCCTTACTTTTTTCAACCCGCTGCCACGGCGATAAGCCACTGGGAGCAGGTCAACACATCAGGAAATCTGCATGAACGTAAGAGCTGCAGCCGCCAAGGTTATCTACCAAGTGGTTGATCAGGGCCAGTCGCTTTCTACCGCACTGCCGGCTGCCCAACAAGATATCAAAGAGCGTGATCACGCGCTGCTCCAGGAGATCTGCTACGGTGTCCTGCGCTGGCTTCCTCGCCTAGAGTCGATTACCCAGCAACTCATGGACAAACCGCTCAAAGGCAAACAACGTGTCTTCCACCACCTTATTCTTGTTGGACTTTACCAGCTAGGTTATATGCGTATTCCTGCCCACGCCGCTGTGGCTGAGACCGTGAATGCCACCAAGAACCTGAAAAAGCCTCAGCTGCGCGGCCTGATCAATGCAATCCTGCGTAACTACCAACGCCAGCAAGAAGCCCTAGATGAACAGGCTACCAGCCATGATGCCGGTCGCTACGGCCACCCGGGCTGGTTGCTCAAGCTGCTCAAGGCAAGCTACCCAGAGCAACTTGATAGTATCACTACCGCCAACAATACCAAGGCGCCGATGTGGCTGCGTGTTAACCGCCAGCACCACACCCGTGATGCATACCGAGCATTGCTTGATGAGGCCGGTATCGGCACCGATATCCATCCGGAAGCGCCTGATGCCCTCAAGCTCCATGCGCCATGCGATGTCAACAAGTTACCTGGCTTTGCCGATGGCTGGGTGTCAGTCCAGGATGCTGCCGCCCAATTGTCAGTGGAATACCTCCAGCCACAATCTGGCGAGCTGATCCTCGATTGCTGTGCTGCGCCAGGAGGCAAAACTGCCCATATCATGGAACGCCAGCCGGATACCCAAGTGGTCGCAATTGATTGTGACGACAACCGCCTCAAGCGCGTGCATGACAACCTCCAGCGCCTTAACCTAAACGCTCAGGTACTGTGTGCCGATGCCCGTTACCCAGAGCAATGGTGGCAGGGCGAGCAGTTCGACCGTATATTGCTGGATGCCCCTTGTTCGGCCACTGGTGTGATCCGCCGCCATCCAGATATCAAATGGTTGCGCCGCGCCGATGATATCGAAGCACTGGCCCAGCTGCAGTCTGAAATCGTCGATGCGATGTGGCAACAGCTTAAGCCAGGCGGCACCTTGGTCTATGCGACATGTTCGATCACCCCACAGGAAAACAGCGAACAGGTTAAAGCCTTCCTTTCCCGTACAGCGGATGCCGAACTGATAGGTAGCGACCGCCAGCAACCGGGCCGCCAGATATTGCCTGGCGAACAGGATATGGACGGCTTCTACTATGCCGTTATGCGTAAAACAAGCTAACTAACTGATGACGGAACTTGACTATCAAGTTCCGTTTTTTTGTTCACATTTCGGGACCTTAAGCGGGAAAATCTTCGTGTTCGCTTTCTAACGCTGAAAACTAAGTTATTCTAAATGAGCAGAGTTCTGCATGACCCTTATCCCGAAGCGTAGTAACCTACAACGATTCTATTAATCAGGCATATGCTATGAAAATTATCATTCTCGGAGCCGGACAGGTCGGCGGTACCCTTGCCGAAAACCTGGTTGGCGAGAACAACGATATTACTATCGTCGATAAGGACCCTGAGCGCCTGCGCGAGCTGCAAGACAAGTATGATTTGCGGGTTGTGCAGGGCTTTGCCAGCCATCCCCGTACCCTGCGCGAAGCCGGGGCACAGGATGCCGACATGCTGGTATCGGTCACCAACTCCGATGAAACCAATATGATCGCCTGCCAGATCGCCTTTACCCTGTTCAACACCCCAAACCGGGTAGCGCGTATCCGTTCACCGGAATACCTCAAGGAGAAGGATCAGTTGTTCCAATCCGATGCGGTTCCGGTTGATCACCTGATCGCCCCGGAAGAGCTGGTCACCGGTTACATTGAACGCCTGATTGAATACCCGGGAGCTTTGCAGGTAGTCGGTTTTGCCGAAGACAAAGTCGGCCTGGTTGCGGTTAAAGCCTACTACGGCGGCCCGCTGGTCGGTAACGCGTTGTCAGCACTGCGCGAGCATATGCCCCATGTCGATACCCGGGTTGCAGCGATTTTCCGTCAGGGACGCCCGATACGCCCGCGCGGCACCACCATTATCGAAGCCGATGACGAAGTCTTCTTCGTGGCGGCAAGCAACCATATCCGCTCGGTGATGAGTGAATTGCAGCGCCTAGAAAAACCTTACAAGCGCCTGATGATTGTCGGCGGTGGTAACATCGGTGCCGGTCTCGCCCGCCGCCTTGAGCAGAGCTACAGTGTCAAGCTGATCGAGCGTAACCCCGAGCGCGCCGAGAACCTGTCGGAAATGCTGGAAAACACCATCGTCTTCTGCGGTGACGCGTCCGATCAGGAATTGCTAAGTGAAGAGCACATCGAGCAAATCGATGTATTTATTGCCGTCACCAATGACGACGAAGCCAACATCATGTCTGCGATGCTAGCCAAACGGATGGGGGCCAAAAAGGTCATGGTACTGATCCAGCGCGGCGCCTATGTCGACTTGGTCCAGGGCGGTACTATTGATATTGCCATTTCGCCACAGCAAGCCACGATTTCAGCGCTGCTGACCCACGTGCGTAAGGCCGATATCGTCAACGTTTCTTCGCTGCGCCGCGGTGCTGCCGAAGCCATCGAGGCCATTGCCCACGGTGACTCAACAACATCCAAGGTGGTCGGTAAGGCCGTCGGTGACATCAAACTGCCACCGGGCACCACCATCGGCGCGGTTGTCCGCGGTGAAGAAGTCCTTATTGCCCATGACCGTACCGTGATCGAACAAAACGACCACGTGGTCATGTTCCTGGTCGATAAGAAATACATCCCAGACGTCGAACGCCTGTTCCAACCTAGTCCGTTCTTCCTGTAGCAGCCATCATGGTTAACTTTCGTCCCATTCTGTTCGTGATCGGGCTGGTCTTATCTAAGATCGCCCTGTTCATGTATGTCCCGACCCTGGTGGCCTTCGCCACCGGGACCGAGGGCTTTATCGACTTCGCCACTGCCGTCATTATTACCCACACAGTGGCCTTCCTCTGCCTGACATTCGGCCGCACTAGCGAGTTCAAGCTCAGCGTGCGGGATATGTTCATGATCACCACCTTGGTGTGGACCATCGCCAGTGCCTTTGCCGCCCTGCCGTTCGTCTTCATCAACCATATCAGCTTCACCGATGCCTACTTCGAGACCATGTCGGGGATCACCACCACCGGCTCGACAGTGCTCAGTGGGCTGGACAATATGGCCCCGAGTATCTTGCTCTGGCGTTCCACCTTGCAATGGCTGGGTGGCATCGGCTTTATCGTCATGGGGGTGGCAATCTTGCCGATGCTCAATGTCGGTGGTATGCGCCTGTTCCAGACCGAGTCTTCCGACTGGTCGGATAAAAGCTCACCGCGGACCAAGAGTGTGGCCAAGAACATCGTAAATGTTTACCTCAGCCTGACCGGGCTGTGTTTCCTCGGCTACCTGCTGACCGGCATGAATACCTTCGATGCCATCAACCATGCCTTTACCACGCTGTCGACCGGGGGCTACTCGACTTCGGATGGCTCAATGAACCACTTCTCCAACAGCGCCCACTGGGTAGCGATAGCGTTCATGTTTGCCGGCGGCCTGCCATTCCTGCTTTTTGTCCAGGCCTTGCGCAAGCGTGAGGCCCGCACCTTGCTCAGCGATGCCCAGGTAAGAGGGTTTACCCTGTTGGTTTTCAGCGCTGGGCTTGCCGTGGCGCTGTGGCTGACCTGGCAGTTGGACTACCGTTTTATCGACGCCTTCCGCGTATCACTGTTCAACATCATCTCGGTGGTCACCACCACAGGTTTTGGCCTTGATGATTTCACCGCCTGGGGACCTTTCCCGACCATCATCTTTGCCTTCATCATGCTGGTCGGAGGGTGTTCGGGCTCGACTGCCGGGGGGATCAAAATTTTCCGCTTCCAGGTCGCTTTCGCCCTGCTGCGCAAGCAGATGATGCAGCTGATCCATCCTTCTGGCGTCTTCATCCAACGCTATAACGGCCGGCCGGTCACCGATGGTATCGTCCGCTCCGTGGTTGCCTTTGCCCTGACCTTTGTCCTTACCATCGTCGTCGTGGCCGCGATCCTTGGCATGCTAGGGTTAGATGCCATCACCAGCATCACGGGTGCTGTTACCGCGGTAGCTAATGTTGGTCCGGGAATGGGGAATATAATAGGGCCGACGGGTAACTTTGCCACCTTGCCCGATCTGGCTAAGTGGACCCTGAGCTTTGGCATGTTGATGGGAAGGTTGGAGATCCTAACCGTGCTGGTCGTGTTCTTTCCGGCTTTCTGGCGTAACTAGCCCGAGATGTGGTCTTAGCAGAAAACAAAAGAGAGCCAACCGGCTCTCTTTTTGTATTCTTTGTTCGTCAATGCCTAGACAGGCTTGACGTAGAAATAAATCGCCAAGAAATGCAAGACGGTGCCACCCAGCACGAACAAGTGCCAGATCGCATGGTTGTAGGGGATACGCTTGTTAACGTAGAACACTACACCAATTGAGTAAACAATCCCGCCTGCTGCCAACAATACCAAACCACCAGTCGCCAGCGTCATCGCCAGCGGGTAAATCGCGATTAACGATAGCCACCCCATGGTCAGGTATGTCGCCAGTGACAACCGCTTAAAACGATATACAAAGGCAATTTTGAGAACGATGCCTATCAGAGCAATGGCCCAAATCACCGCCATCAGGGTAATGGCAAGCGGTGTACGCAGGGTGATCAACAAAAAGGGGGTGTAGGTACCGGCTATCAGCAGATAGATAGCACAGTGGTCAAAGGTTTTCAGAGCCCGTTTGGCCCGTTCGAAAGGAATGGCATGATAGAGCGTTGATGCCAGGTAGAGCAGGATCATACTGGCACCATAGATACTTAGGCTGGTAATACTGAGTGCATCGGCACCGTTGCTGACTGCCTGCACCAGCAACAATACCAAGCCGATAATACCAAACACCATGCCAAGGCCATGGCTAATACTGTTTGCCACCTCTTCTCTGACCGAATACCCCGATTCTGTTGCCAATTGCTTTGCCATTACTGTCATCCTAAATATAGAGTTTATGCTCAATATATTTAGCAGTATGGCACATTTAGCTTACAGGTGTAAGCTGAAGTGGGCGTTTTTTGTGAATCGTTCTTATTTCGCAATCAAAGCCAGCAAAATTTCAGCCGCTAGGTTGTTTGGTCAAGAAATGCCAGCACCCGCTCTCCCGCTTGTTGGGGATGCAAGCTGGCAGGGATCTCACAGAAACGCTCCAACTCTCCCCGGCCAAGTAGGCCCGAGAGCATACCGCCGAAACCGCGTTGGCGGCGGTCTATCTCGAACCACATCTGCAACCCTGATTCATCTCGGAATGCCACCACCTCTAGCTCGCGCCAGCGGCCATGGTAAGGGCCCGATACTGGTACAAACTCAAATTCCTGGACAAACGGCAGCTCAAAACCTTTGGCCGCTTCGCATTCCACCTGGCGGATCCGAAGGCCAGCCAGTTCCAGTGCCGAGAACACACCATCTAACAAGGGATCCGGCCTGACGGTCAGCAAATCTTTGTCTTTGGCATCAAATGCCAGTGGCATATCAAGGTGGGTTTCGAGCCAGACATGGGAATCACCAATGGTGATGGGGGTATTGAAAGGCAGCGCCAAGCTGACATCAAAATGGCGCTCTTCGTTGGCACCAATGACAAACGAGTAGGGCAGCGACCATTCAGCCAAACGGCAGGTTTGGGTGACCTTTTCCTTGCGGTGTTGGCTGTCACCCCGGCTGGTTTCCACTTCTTCTTCGTAGTGGCAACATAGGAACAGGTAAATATTGTCGATTTGCTGCTCCACCTTACCGCCATGGACCTGTACATCGACCTCAAGGGGTTCACCGGGGATCAGTACGCCTTGTGGCAGCACAGTATCGACCCGAGCCGAGCCAATTCCCAGGCTGGCCAAGCTTTTGCGGAATAATGACATCTGAGCATCTCCTTTGCTGCATACGCATGGCCAACAGAACCAAATGCGCACTTCAATATGAAATGATACTTATATTGCAGTGAACACTGTGTGGCTGCAAGGGGAGACTTGGCGATCTGGTGCACAAACAAAAAAACGAAGCCTCTGCTTCGTTTTTCCGGTTTAGCGCAATAGTTCGATGGTGGCCTGTCTGGCTGCATCCGGATCACGGGCCATGATACCGTCGACCACTTTCTGGTGCAGTTCAAGCTTGAGCAGCTTCTCCCGGGTAATCACCCTGAAGTAGCTCTCGAATACTGCCTTGAACAGGTTGCCAAACGGGCTGATGAAGTGGTTACCCGAGGCAAAGTAAATAAGTTGGTGGTAGCGGGTATCCACTTCCACCCAGCGCTCTTTATCAAATTGCTCGCCCAAAGCGTGCATTTCTGCCATCAGACGGCATAGCTCTTCGCGATCGGTTTCATTGGCATTAAGGGCGGTCAGGGCTGCAGCCTCTGGCTCAAGGGAGATCCTGACCCGCTGGAATTCTGCCACCAGCTCGCCGTGCTGCTCGAAATTGAGCCAGGCTAACAAGTCCTGATCGAGGTAATTCCAGTTTCGTTTCGGTAACACCCGGGTACCGATACGCGGGCGGGGCAGTACCATCCCCTTGGCCGCCAACATTTTGATCGCTTCGCGAATCGCTGTCCGGCTCACCCCGTACATCTCACCCAACTCGACTTCCCCAGGCAAAATGTCGCCCGGTGCCGTTTCGCCACGCAAGATCTGTTGTCCGATTGATTCTGCCAGTTTATACGACAAGTTACGGCTGGTAACCCGTCGCTGCTGATCGTGATCCATTAACTCCCTCCAGAGGCTGTTGTTATTGTCCTGCGTCCATAAATTCGGCAGGCACTTATTGCCAGCACGGCTGCATTAGACCACAAAGCGGCACCAGATAAACGGCTTATCTTCACAGATGACGAGACAGGTAACAATTCGCTCGTAAGCATGGGTAATAAATGAGAGGTAAATACTTTTGCCATGGTCAAATATCACTCGACTTAATGATAGGTTGTTGCTATTCTCGCCGCGAAAAATTAAACACTATTTTATTCCCGCAGAGGAACGGCCCAGCCAACAGCACAGATGCGGAAATATTGAATTCACTCTGGCCACGGAAGCGCCTGACTAATAGGTAAATCATGCGCCCAGCCTCGTTCGTCAGGTACAGCACACCTCGCAGTCCATCACGCCTGCGTAGTACCTCGCACGCCCCAACGCTAAAAAGCAAAACAACCAAAGCCGCTGTTCAATCCCTGCCTGTGACCCCAGCCCCGAAAACGGCTGATGTCATCGACCGCAGCGAAAAAGCCGCGTAGCTCCAAGCGAGTATTTAGGGCAGCCTCCGGGCTGCCTTTTTATTTCCATCCATCTATTTGTATCCGTGCCAGCTTTGTTATAACGTTACCCACAATAAAAATATGACTATAAAGTTAACCAGCCTTTACTTAGTGGAGTTGTTATGAAGACCCATCGCGTCAATGAAATGATCGAGCTTATTCACCCAGAATGGCTCAAAGAGCCGGATATGAACTTGGTCCAGTTCTTGTTGAAACTGGCTGAAGAAGCCAAGTTCGAAGGCAAACTGGAAGAGTTGACCGACGACGTGCTGATTTACCACCTGAAGATGCGCAACAGCGAAAAACAGGAAATGATCCCTGGTATCGCCAAAGATTGCGAAGACGACTTCAAGACCGCTATCTTGCGCGCCCGCGGCATCATCAAGTGATATATCTGCTGGGCTGCCATGGCCCAGCATGCTCCCTCACGCTACCCAACCTGCACCAAGCCAGCTCACACTCTCGGCTATCCATTGCCTAAATTATGACCTTGCTAGCGTACTCCTCCACGCGGCTAGGATATACTCTCCCTCGTAACATTTATTTACCAATCTCTTACAATTAAAATGTTCCGGCCAGCAATGTACTGGCTGCCGCTGCCTATGAAGCAGCATCCAAGGAAAGTAATGTCATGACCCAAGAGAAAATCAAGATAAAGGATGTCACCCCGCCAACGTTCAACCCCAAAACCCATAAAGGGGGCAGCGATCGCTTCAACCCGGGCAACCGGATCTATGTCCGGGCCGCCAAAGGGGTGTACCAACAACTGCGGCGGCGCATGGGCTGGTTGTTGATGCTGCTGTTCATGGGCTTACCGTGGATCCCTTACGGTGATCGCCAGGCAATCCTGCTCGATATCGGCCAGCAACAGTTCAATTTTTTCGGTACCACCCTTTGGCCGCAAGACCTCACCCTGCTGGCGACCCTGTTCATGATTGCCGCCTTTGCCCTGTTCTTCGTCACCACCTTCCTCGGCAGGGTATGGTGTGGGTATTTTTGTCCCCAGACAGTCTGGACCTTCATCTATATCTGGTTTGAAGAGAAACTCGAGGGGCCAGCAAACAAGCGCCGCAAGCAGGACAGCATAAAACCGACCGCCAAGCTCATTGGCCGCAAGATCCTCAAACACATTGCCTGGCTCGCCGTGGCCCTCGCCACCGGGCTGACCTTTGTCGGTTACTTCCTGCCGATCAAATCCCTGGTCATCGACTTCTTTACCTTCGGTACCAGTTTCTGGGCTGGCTTTTGGGTGTTGTTCTTTACCGGTTGTACTTACGCCAATGCCGGCTGGATGCGCTCGATTGTCTGTATCCACATGTGCCCTTATGCCCGCTTCCAGTCCGCGATGTTCGATAAGGATACCTATATCGTCGGCTATGATGTGGCCCGCGGTGAAGCCCGTGGCCCAAGGCCGCGCAAAAAAGATCACAAAGCATTGGGCCTCGGGGACTGTATTGACTGTAACCTGTGCGTGCAGGTGTGCCCGACCGGCATCGATATCCGTGACGGCTTGCAATATGAGTGCATCAACTGCGGTGCCTGTGTCGATGCCTGTGATGAAACTATGGATCGCATGGGTTATGACAAGCGCCTGATCAGCTATACCACCGAGCATAAGCTGGACGGCCACAGTACCCATGTCATGCGTCCCAAGCTGATCGGTTATGGCGGCATGATGGTCGCAATGATTGGCCTGTTCTTCTACCTGCTCGCTTCGGTACAACCGATGGGGCTAGATGTGATCCGGGACCGCAGCCAGCTGTTCCGGGTCAATAACCAAGGACTGGTAGAAAATACCTATACCCTCAAGGTGCTCAACAAAACCCAACAAGATAGCCGCTATACCCTGTCAGTCAGTGGTATCGAGGAGATCGAGTGGTATGGCCCGCAACTAATCAATGTCGAAGCCGGTGAGATCTTTACCTTGCCTGTCAGCCTCGGCGTCGACCCGTACCTGCTACAGGGGAATATTGCCGATATCACCTTCACCCTGACCCGGGAAAGCGACGGCAGCCAGATCCATACCGAGAGCCGGTTCATCGGCGAGCTACGCTAGTTGTTTGCTCAATAGAGTGCAAAATAGTGTAAAGAAAGGGCCATCAAAGGCCCTTTCTTATTATGATGTTATAATTGCGTACTATCTGTACCTAGTGGAAAGTCACGATGACACAACAACACGGCTTCAACTTTGCCGATCTCAACCCAGACCTGTTGCTCGATGCCCTCGATAGCATCGGCATCCGTGCTGAATCCGGCCTGCTACCGCTCAACAGCTATGAGAACCGGGTTTACCAGTTTGTCGCCGAAGACGGTGCCCGCTATGTCACCAAATTCTATCGCCCCCAGCGCTGGACCGATGCACAGATTGACGAAGAGCACCAGTTCACGCTGGAATTGGCCGAGCAGGAAATCCCCGTTGCCGCTCCCATTACTATCGGCAAGCGTACCCTGCATCCGTTCCAACACCATCGCCTAGCATTGTTCCCAAGCATGGGGGGGCGCCAGTTCGAAGTCGATAACTTCGACCAACTGGAGTGGGTGGGCCGCTTCCTTGGCCGGATCCATCAGGTTGGCCAGCGCACCACCTTTGCCCACCGTCCGACCATCGGCCTCGAGGAGTACCTCTACCAGCCACGCCAGGTCCTCGAAAATTCGGCGATGATCCCCGACCATCTCAAACATGCTTTTTTTGCCGATCTCGACACCCTGATCCGCGAACTCGAGCAGCAATGGCACACTGATTGGCAATCTATCCGCCTGCATGGTGACTGCCACCCGGGTAATATCCTGTGGCGTGACGGCCCGCTGTTCGTCGACTTGGACGATGCCCGCAACGGCCCGGCAATCCAGGATCTGTGGATGCTACTCAATGGCGAGCGCCATGATCAGCTAGCCCAGCTCGACACGATTCTGGAAGCTTATAGTGAGTTTGCCGATTTCGATCAAAAACAGTTGCAACTGATCGAGCCTTTGCGCGGTCTTAGAATGGTACATTACATGGCTTGGTTGGCCCGTCGTTGGGAAGATCCTGCTTTCCCGCAGGCATTTCCATGGTTTGCCGATGCCAAATACTGGGAAGGCCAAGTGTTGGCATTCAAGGAGCAGTTGGCAGCCCTTCAAGAGCCGCCATTGCAACTGATGCCACAATGGTAATAATACTAATCACAAAACCGGAGAAATAACCTCGTTATTTCAGACCTTTGCTTTAAGGGAGTAAGTTGATCCATGTTTAAGAAAATCCTAGCTTTTGCCAGTGTGGCGCTGCTGTCGCTGTCTGTACAGGCGGCGAAGTTTACCGAAGGGGAATACTACAAAGTGCTTGAGCTGCCTAAATCCAGCAGCCCAGTGGTGACCGAGTTCTTCTCATTCTACTGCCCACACTGTAATAGCTTCGAGCCAATCATCCAGCAGCTGAAGAAAAACCTGCCGGACAATGCCAAGCTGCAAAAAAACCACGTGTCGTTCATGGGCGGCAACATGGGTAAATCAATGAGCAAAGCCTACGCGACCTCAGTGGTACTTGGCGTGGAAGACAAAATGGTACCGGTACTGTTTGGCCGTATCCATGATATGCAGAAGCCACCGCGCAACGACAACGAACTACGCCAGATCTTCCTGGACGAGGGCGTGAGCGCTGAGGACTTCGATGGCGCTTTCAACAGCTTCGCCGTGAACTCGATGGTCAACCGCTTCAACAAAGCATTCCAGGACAGTGGCCTGACCGGCGTACCTGCGGTTATCGTTAACAACAAATACCTGGTTGAAGCCGGCAAGGTTAAATCTGTCGACGAGTACTTCGAGCTAGTTAACTACCTGCTGACCAAATAAGCCTGAGTAAGGTATCGGCACAGCAAGACAAAAAGGCCTACGGGCCTTTTTTGTTTTTATCCCGATATACGCTCTTCCCTTAGCTCACCGTCTACACAACCTGTGCCGTCAACTGACGCAACAACCTATCCATCGCCCGATAGCCCAGCGCTTCAGCAAGGTGCTTACGTTCTATCACTTCACTGCCAGCCAGATCGGCTATCGTCCGGGACACCTTAATGATCCTATGGTAAGCCCGGATAGACAAACCCAGCTGGTGCAGGGCTGTTTCCAAAAACTCTGCATCCTGCTTATCGAGCCTGCAGAAGGTATCCAGCTCACGTGTTCCCAATAGGGCATTGACCTTGCCACTCCGCTCAACCATGGTCTCCCTAGCAGCATGTACCCGCCCACAGATCACCTTACTGGGTTCTCCTCGGTCACCGCCATCAGCCAGTGTGCCCCGGGGCAGGGCCGGGATCTCAATCGACATATCAAAGCGGTCCAGCAACGGGCCTGACAAGCGGCTAAGGTAACGCAGGATAGCCTGCGGGTTAGTACGCGATTGATTGCCTTCGTAAAAGCCACTCGGGCTCGGGTTCAAGGCACCAATCAACTGGAACCGGGCCGGGAAGGTGGTCTTGCTGGTGGCGCGGGAAATCACTATCTCACCGGATTCAAGCGGTTCGCGCAGCGAGTCCAGCACTTTGCGCTCAAATTCCGGCATTTCATCCAAGAATAAGATGCCGTTATGGGCTAGGGAGATCTCCCCGGGGCGGGGGACTGAACCGCCACCGACCAAGGCTGCCATCGAACTGGAATGATGCGGCGTGCGGAAAGGGCGCTGGCGCCAGTTGCCCTCATGGATGTGCTGCTGGGTGAGCGAGGCAACCGCTGCGGTTTCCATGGCCTCTGCGATAGACATGGGGGGTAGCAAATCACACAGCCGTGACGCCAACATGGTCTTTCCGGTTCCCGGCGGCCCGAGAAACAGCAGGTTATGACCTCCTGCCGCAGCAATTTCCAGTGCCCGCTTACCTTGCTGTTGGCCGATAATGTCCTGCATATCACGTGTAGGTGTGCCGCCCTCTATGGGGCCAGTGGCCTCTGACTGGGCCAACACCAACTCCCCTTGGCCATGCAAATGGCTACAGACAGCAATCAGGCTCGGCGCTGATTTATGGCAGTCTTTCCCCACCAGCGCAACCTGATCACCATTGCCGTCAGGTGCCACCAGACAGCGCTTGGCTTGCTCGGCAGCCAAGGCGGCAGGCAGCGCCCCTTTGACCGAGCGCAGCTCGCCAGATAACGCCAACTCCCCCAAAAACTCATAACTATGCAGCTTATTTGCAGGTATCTGCTCTGAAGCAGCAAGAATACCCAGCGCAATCGGCAGGTCGAAACGCCCCCCTTCCTTGGGCAAGTCGGCCGGAGCGAGGTTGACCGTTATCCGCCGGGATGGGAATTCAAACCCGCCATTCACGATGGCACTGCGCACCCTGTCCTTGGCTTCTTTAACGCTGGTTTCTGGCAACCCAACAAGCTGGAATGCCGGCATCCCATTACTGATATGTACCTCGACGGTAACGGCTGGGGCCTGCACCCCGACGCTGGCACGGCTATGGATAATGGCAAGGTTCATCAATCGTCATCCTGCTGTTATTTCAACCAAAAAAGTTAACACTTTTCACCTAATAGGTTTCACCAATAGCCTATTTATGCAGCCGGATTGCAAAATAATTTTGATTTTTTTCTTGTCATGCGATCGATGTCTGTGTTACCACTAGGTCAACACAACGTCTTAACATTAAAAATCGGACAGACAGTCAATGCAATTTATGGCCAACGCCCTCCTACTCATTATCAACGTCATCGTGGTGCTCATTTCACTACGAGGGGGTCGGGCAGGCGTAAATTAGCTGACAAGCACAACAAACGCAGAGAAGCCCCCTAAGCCAACAGGCTAGGGGGCTTTTTTTTGAACTAATTAACCAGAACAGCTGAAATAACCATCAGCACGTCACAGGCAAGGAACAGGGGAGAGCAGCGATGACGGGAGCAGAGTTGGTCGTAAAGGCGCTGCAGAAGCAGGGGATAACAACGGTATTTGGCTACCCGGGCGGGGCCATCATGCCAATCTACGACGCGCTTTATGACGGTGGTGTCGAGCATATCCTATGCCGCCACGAGCAAGGCGCAGCCATGGCCGCTATCGGGATGGCAAGAGCCACCCAGGATGTCGCGGTATGCATGGCAACATCAGGCCCGGGAGCGACTAATTTGATGACAGGTCTGGCTGACGCCTTCCTTGATTCGGTGCCAATCGTGGCAATCACAGGGCAGGTTGCCAGTTCACACATCGGCACCGATGCCTTCCAGGAAATGGATGTGATCGGCATGTCACTGGCCTGTGCCAAGCACAGCTACCTGGTGAGCGATATCAACGATTTAATCCCAACCCTTGCCGAGGCCTTCGAAGTTGCCAAGGCCGGCCGCCCGGGTCCGGTGGTGGTCGATATTGCCAAAGATGTCCAGCTTGCCCAAGCCCCTGAAGGAGACCTGACCCCGATCACTCCACCAGCTATCCCTGTCGTATCCAACGACCAGATAGCAACCGCCCAACAGGTTCTTTCTGCAAGCCAGCGCCCTGTGTTGTATGTTGGCGGTGGCGTCCAGTTGGCCCATGCTACCGACACGGTTCGTACCTTCCTTGCCATGAACCCGATGCCATCGGTCAGCACCCTCAAAGGCCTTGGCACAATCGATCGCCACGACCCGCATTATTTGGGGATGCTAGGGATGCATGGCACCAAGACGGCCAACCTAGTGGTCCAGGAGTGTGACCTGCTAATTGTTATCGGTGCCCGTTTTGATGACCGGGTGACCGGCAAGCTAGATACCTTCGCACCACATGCCAAGGTGATCCATATCGATATCGATGCCGCCGAGTTCAACAAGCTGCGTCATGCCCATGCCCCGCTGCGTGGTGATATCAACGTTATCCTGCCGCAGCTTGAACTGAGCCAGGATATCACTGACTGGGTTGACTACACCTCAAGCCTGCGCCAACAGAACAAGTGGCGCTACGACCACCCGGGTGACCTGATCTATGCCCCACTGCTAATGAAGCAGCTATCAGACATGATGCCGGACTCCTCGATGGTCTCGACGGATGTCGGCCAGCACCAGATGTGGGCGGCCCAACACATCCAGCCACGCCAGCCACAGAACTACATCACCTCTGCAGGCCTTGGCACCATGGGCTTTGGCTTACCTGCCGCGATGGGTGCCAAGGTAGCCCGCCCGGATGACGAGTCTATCCTGATCACCGGCGACGGCTCGTTCATGATGAACATCCAGGAGCTCGGCACCCTCAAGCGCCGCCAGATCCCGGTCAAGATGGTGCTGATCAACAACCAGCGACTCGGAATGGTACGCCAGTGGCAATCTTTGTTCTTCTATGGCCGCCACAGCGAAACCATCCTTGATGACAACCCGGATTTCGTGATGCTGGCCAAGGCCTTCGATATCCCGGGCAAAACCATCACCCGTAAGGAAGAAGTCGAGCCGGCACTGAAAGAAATGATGGCGAGCAAAACGGCTTACCTGCTCCATGTATTGATCTCGGAAGAAGACAATGTATGGCCCCTCGTACCACCTGGCGCGGCAAATCAAGATATGCTGGAGAATACTTAATGGACAGATATTTACTCGACATCAAAGCGGATGATAAGCCAGTATTACTAGAGCGGATCTTGCGCGTTATCCGCCACCGTGGTTTTGTGATAAAACAAGTGAATGCAACCCAAAACCATGAAAGCAAAATTGCCAGTATCGAAATCCTTGTCGACAGCGACCGCCCGATAACGACGCTGATCAACCAAATCGAGAAACTTTGGGATATTCGTACCGTAGAAACCACACTCGTAGAAAACCGAGATTAGATTTTAAGGAAGGAACAAACATGGCCAACACAGCGGATTTTATTTGGTTCAACGGTGAAATGGTGCCTTGGGGCGATGCCAAGGTGCACGTCCTAACCCATGCCATGCACTACGGTACCTCGGTCTTCGAAGGTATCCGCTGCTACAACACCCCGAAAGGTCCGGCGGTCTTCCGCCACAAAGAGCACATGGATCGCCTGAAGAACTCAGCCAAAATCTACCGCTTCCCGATCCCATACAGCTCAGATGAGCTGATGGAGATCTGCCGCGAAACCCTGCGGGTCAACGAGCTGGAGTCAGCTTATATCCGCCCGCTGGGCTATGTCGGCAATGTTGGCCTGGGCGTCTGCCCACCAGTAGGCACCGAGATGGATCTGATGGTCGCAGCTTTCCCATGGGGTTCCTACCTCGGTGAAGAAGCACTGGAAAATGGCGTTGATGCGATGATTTCCAGCTGGCACCGTGCCGCGCCGAATACCATCCCGACGGCAGCCAAAGCCGGCGGTAACTACCTATCATCGCTACTGGTTGGCGGTGAAGCCCGCCGCCACGGCTATGCCGAGGGTATTGCCCTGAGCGTAGACGGATACCTATCTGAAGGGGCTGGCGAGAACCTGTTTGTCGTCCGTAACGGCATCCTATCAACGCCACCAACCACCAGCGCCATTTTGCCGGGTATTACCCGAGACACCATCATGACCCTGGCCAAAGAGCGTGGTTATGAAGTCCGTGAAGAAAACATCGCCCGTGAGGCCCTATACCTAGCAGATGAGATCTTCATGACAGGTACCGCAGCTGAAATCGTGCCGGTCCGCAGCGTTGACCAGATCACGGTGGGCGAGGGCAAACGTGGCCCAATCACCAAGGTGCTGCAGGAAGCCTACTTCGGCCTGTTCAACGGCACCACCGAAGACAAATGGGGTTGGCTTGACTACGTTTACCCTACCGACAAGTAAACACTGACACAGCAGCCGGTGTGGATACCACACCGGCCAAGCAATACAGCAAAAGGATTTTTCGTTATGCCCAAGTACCGCTCCGCCACCACTACCCATGGCCGTAATATGGCTGGTGCCCGTGCCCTATGGCGCGCCACCGGTGTTAAAGATGAAGATTTCGGCAAGCCAATTATTGCGGTGGTAAACTCGTTCACCCAATTTGTTCCGGGCCATGTCCACCTCAAGGATCTCGGCCAGTTAGTCGCGAAAGAAATTGAAGCGGCGGGCGGTATCGCCAAAGAATTCAATACCATTGCTGTTGATGATGGTATCGCAATGGGCCACGGCGGCATGCTCTACTCACTACCGTCACGTGAGCTGATCGCCGACTCGGTCGAATACATGGTCAATGCCCACTGCGCCGATGCCATGGTGTGTATCTCGAACTGCGACAAGATCACCCCGGGGATGCTGATGGCCTCGTTGCGCCTCAATATCCCAGTGATCTTTGTCTCCGGCGGCCCGATGGAAGCCGGCAAGACCAAGCTGTCGGATCAGATCCTCAAGCTGGATCTGGTTGATGCCATGATCCAAGGTGCCGATCCAAACGTCTCTGATGAGCAGAGCGAGCAGATCGAACGCTCGGCGTGCCCAACCTGTGGCTCTTGTTCAGGCATGTTCACCGCCAACTCAATGAACTGCCTGACCGAAGCCCTTGGCCTGAGCCAGCCGGGCAACGGTTCGATGCTGGCGACCCACGCCGACCGTGAACAGCTATTTATCAACGCCGGCAAGCGCATTGTCGACCTGACCAAGCGTTACTACGAGCAGGATGACGAAAGCGCACTGCCTCGCAATATCGCCACCAAGCAAGCGTTCGAAAATGCCATGGCGTTGGATATTGCGATGGGCGGTTCGACCAACACTGTCCTCCACCTTCTGGCAGCCGCGCAGGAAGGCGAAGTGGATTTCACCATGGAAGATATCGACCGTATGTCACGCCAGGTCCCGCACTTGTGTAAAGTGGCCCCGTCGACCCAGAAATACCACATGGAAGATGTCCACCGTGCGGGTGGTGTTTACGGCATCCTTGCCGAGCTTGACCGTGCAGGCCTATTCCAAAGCGATTGCTACAACGTACTGGGTGAGCAGTTCTCGGAAAGCTTCAAGCAATACGATATTGTCCAAACCCAGTCCGAGGACGTGAAATCATTCTTCCGTGCAGGCCCTGCAGGGATCCGTACTACCCAGGCATTCTCGCAAGATTGCCGCTGGGACACGCTGGATGATGACCGTGAGAACGGCTGTATCCGCAGCAAAGAACATGCCTTCAGCCAAGACGGAGGCCTTGCTGTGCTATCCGGCAACATGGCACTGGACGGCTGTATCGTCAAAACCGCAGGTGTGGATGAGAGCTGCCTGACTTTCACTGGCCCTGCCATTGTGTTCGAAAGCCAGGAAACCGCAGTTGAAGGTATTTTGGGCGGCAAGGTCAAAGCCGGCGATGTGGTAGTGATCCGCTACGAAGGACCTAAAGGTGGCCCGGGTATGCAGGAAATGCTTTACCCGACCACTTACCTCAAGTCCATGGGGCTTGGCAAGGAATGTGCCCTGATCACCGATGGCCGTTTCTCCGGCGGCACCAGCGGCCTGTCAATTGGCCACGTCTCTCCGGAAGCTGCCAACGGCGGTACCATTGGCCTGATCCAGGACGGCGATACCATCGCTATCGATATCCCGAACCGCAGCATTGATCTCCAAGTTGACGAAGCAACCCTGTCCAGCCGCCGTGCGCAAGCCGAGCAACGGGGTTGGAAGCCATTGGATCGCCAGCGTGAAGTGTCTTTTGCCCTGCGTGCCTACGCCAACCTTGCGACCAGTGCCGATAAAGGCGCGGTGCGCGATAAATCGAAACTGGAAGGGTAGCCTATGATGAGCGAAGCCACTCAGGCCAATGAGGTCGAGCTCCCCAGCGGGGCTGATTACCTGCGGGATATTCTCCGGGCACCGGTTTATGAAGTCGCTCAGGTCACGCCGTTACAAAGCATGCCCCGCCTAGGCGGGCGCATCGGCAACCAAGTCCAGCTCAAGCGGGAGGACCGCCAGCCGGTTCACTCGTTCAAGCTGCGCGGTGCCTACAATATGATGTCCCAGCTCACTGACGCCCAGCGTCAGGCTGGGGTGATTGCCGCTTCGGCGGGGAATCACGCCCAGGGCTTGGCCATGTCAGGCAAGCACCTCGGCGTACAGGCGACCATCGTCATGCCACGTACGACCCCGGACATCAAAGTGGATGCTGTTCGTGGTTTCGGCGGTAAAGTCGTTCTGCATGGTGGAAACTTCGATGAAGCCAAAGCCCACGCCGAAATGCTGGCAGGGCAGCACGGTTACACCTTCATCCCTCCTTTCGATCACCCAGCAGTGATTGCCGGGCAGGGGACGATTGGGGTTGAGCTGGTGCAGCAAAATAGTCACCTCGACTACATCTTTGTTCCCGTCGGCGGCGGTGGTATTGCAGCTGGGGTCGCAGTACTGATCAAGCAGCTAATGCCACAAATCAAGGTGATCGGGGTCGAAGCCGAAGATTCCGCCTGCCTGCGTGCTGCGCTGGATGCCGGCGAGCCGGTAACCCTGGAGCAGGTCGGTATGTTTGCCGATGGTGTCGCGGTCAAACGGATTGGCGAAGAGACATTCCGCCTGTGCCAACAGTACCTCGATGACTCTATTACGGTAAGCAGTGATGAGATCTGCTCTGCAGTAAAAGATATCTTCGAAGATACCCGGGCAATTGCCGAACCTTCCGGTGCGCTATCTTTGGCCGGATTGAAGAAATTTGCTGAACGCCACCAGCTAAAAGACAAACAGCTAGCGGCAGTGTTGTCGGGGGCCAACCTCAACTTCCATGGCCTGCGTTATGTCTCTGAGCGCTGTGAGCTAGGTGAAAAACGCGAGGGTTTATTAGCCGTTACCATCCCTGAGCGACCTGGGGCATTTCTTGATTTCTGCCATATCCTTGGCGGCCGTGCCGTCACCGAATTCAACTACCGCTACAACAATGACAGCTTGGCCAATGTCTTTGTCGGGGTACGTTTGATTCAAGGACAGGAGGAGCTCGACAGCATCATTACGGATCTACGCAAAGGTGGTTATCCAGTAGTGGATTTGTCTGATGACGAAATGGCTAAGGTCCATGTCCGCTATATGATTGGCGGCAGGCCGTCGAAGCCATTGAAAGAAAGGCTATACAGCTTTGAGTTTCCGGAATATCCCGGTGCGCTACTCAAGTTCCTCAACACCTTGGGCACCCACTGGAATATCAGTCTATTCAATTACCGCAACCATGGTGCTGACTATGGCCGGGTGTTGTGTGGGTTTGAATTGGAAGAGCAGGATTTGTTGTCCTTTACCAGTCACCTCCGTGAACTCGGCTATAGCTGGAAAGACGAAACAGATAACCCGGCCTATCAGTTCTTCCTTGCTCAATAACACCGGGATTCGTATTTCTGACAACTACAAGGCAGCCTCCGGGGCTGCTTTGTTTTCACTGTCACCTTCCATGCTAATATGTTCCAGTACCACTTTAAGCTGACTGATATGGCAAGCCAACATTTTGCTGCGCAGGGGTTCTGAGAGCTTTTCATACAGGGCTGAAAGCTGGATCAACTCAGATTTCAACTGTTCATGCTGCATTTCCGGACGTTGGATATCAAACACAAACCAGCCTAGCGGTTGCCCGGTAAGTTCAGCAATCTTCACCAAAGTGGAAATCCTCGGTTCTGTTTTGCCCGACTCGAGGTCCAGGTAGGTTTGCCTGGCAACATTCAGATGTCTGGCCATCGCCACCTGGGAAATACCTTTCCATTCCCTCGCATCCTTTATCCGTTGTGCGATCCACGTTTTTACTTGTTCCATAGCCTCCCCGCTTATCCCTTCCACGCCACAAACTGCAACCTATGGATATGGAAGGATTATCTCACTCCCTTAATGAGTATAATGTCATTCATATGATGATTATTCATTACGAACAATGATTTACACAGCAGGCAAGTCTACAAACTGTGAATCCCTCCCTTCACTGACCAGCAATCAAGACACTACTCATATTATTATGTCGGCATACGCCGACACACATCTGACCACTTTATGACTTGTCACGTTGGGTTAGCGCACGGGTATATTCCGCCATAAAGCCCGCCAAATTAATGCTTTGCTGCAATATGACATTTCTGGCTGAATGGGGTAACCGGCTGAAATACTGCAACAGGCGATCGATCTCTTCTTTATATTCACTTTCCAAAATTTCAATGCCTTCATCACCGTACACGAACCAAGTTAATGGACGCTCGGTGATCTCCGAAATTTCCGAGAGCATCCTGACTTTGGGCTCAGTTTTACCTGTTTCCAAATCAAGGTAAGTCTGACGAGCGACCTTCAGTTGCTGGGCCATATGGACTTGGGTCAGGCCTTTCCATTCCCTGGCTTCTTTTATACGGGCTGCGATTTGGGCTTTCGGATCTGTCATGTCACACCTCCAATACAACACAATGAATAATGCCTAGCTTTCATTACTGGATTGCACAACATAAGCCAACTTGAGAGTAATTTAACAATCCATTAAATAACAACAATTTACTCGTATATACCGTTCGCGCTGTTGTAATTTGGTTTGCAAAAGGTAACTAGGATGCCCAATTTTCCTAAAACGCAAAAAAATCATTCACCCCTGTCTAGATAGTAGACGCTACCACCTAAGGGCAATAAAAAAGGCACCCGCTTGGGTGCCTTTTCTCATTTATGAGACAAGCTATTAGCACAATGGCTAACAGACTGATTTTTATTCGACCGTTACCGCCTTGGCAAGGTTACGCGGCTGATCCACATCCGTACCTTTGATCAGTGCGACATAGTAAGAAAGCAACTGCATTGGGATGGTGTAGTAAATCGCTGCCGTGATCTCACTGACGTGTGGCATGGTAATGATCTTCATTGTCTCATCACCTTCAAAGCCGGCATCTTCATCAGCAAAGACATACAGTAGGCCACCACGTGCACGTACTTCCTCAACATTTGATTTCAGCTTCTCTAGCAGGTCATTGCTTGGTGCTACCACAACAACCGGCATGTCAGCATCGATTAGCGCTAGAGGACCGTGTTTCAGCTCACCGGCGGCGTAAGCTTCAGCATGGATGTAGGAGATCTCTTTGAGTTTCAGAGACGCTTCCATCGCGATTGGGTAGAACTCACCACGGCCAAGGAACAGGGTATGGTGCTTGTCGGCAAAATCAGGCGCCAGCGCTTCGATCTCTTTCTCGAAAGACAGAGCAGCGTTGATCTGCTGCGGCAGGACATGCAGGGCCTCGACGATCTCCTTCTCTTTCTCTTTGCTGATGCGGTTTTGCTGTTTACCCAGTGCCGTTACCAGCATCAAAAGAGCTGAAAGCTGAGTAGTAAACGCTTTGGTTGAAGCCACACCAATCTCAACCCCCGCACGGGTCATGAAGGCAAAATCAGATTCACGCACCAGGGATGAACCTGCGACGTTACAGATAGTCATTGCCGCCATGTAGCCTTTCTCTTTCGCTAGGCGAAGCGCGGCTAGGGTATCAGCCGTTTCACCCGACTGGGAAAGGGTGATCAGCAGGCTGTTAGGACGGGTAACGAATTTGCGGTAGCGGAATTCAGAAGCGATTTCCACATCACAGCTTACGCCAGCAATGTCTTCGAACCAGTAACGCGCAGTCATACCCGCGTTGTAAGACGTACCACAGGCCACAATCTGGACATGCTCAACCTTGCTTAGGATGTCTGCCGCGTTGACACCAATCGCTTCAGTCACCACAGAATCCGCTGTGATACGGCCTTCCATTGTGTTGATCAACGCAGTTGGTTGCTCGTAGATTTCCTTCTGCATGAAGTGACGGTACTGGCCCTTGTCGCCCGCATCATGCTCTGCATTAGATTCAGTGATTTCACGCTCGACACGCTCACCGCTAGCATCAAATACGGTTACTTCACGGCGAGTGATTTCTGCTACATCACCTTCTTCCAGGTACATGAAGCGACGAGTCACGTTAAGCAGTGCCAGTTGGTCAGAGGCCAGGAAGTTTTCACCCACACCGAAACCGATGACAATTGGGCTACCTGAGCGCGCAACCACAATGCGGGATGGGTCTTTGCGATCTAGCGCAACGGTACCGTAAGCACCGTCCAGTTGCTTAGCTGTCTTCTGTACCGCTTCTAGCAGTGTTTCTGATGTACGTAGTTCCCACTCAACCATGTGCGCGATAACTTCAGTATCGGTTTGGGACTCAAACACGTAGCCACGGGATTGAAGAAGCTCACGCAACTCTTCGTGGTTTTCGATAATACCGTTGTGGACTACTGCGATGTCGCCAGACATGTGTGGGTGGGCGTTGACTTCAGACGGCTCACCGTGGGTCGCCCAACGGGTATGGGCAATACCAGTGCCGCCAATAACCTTGGCTTCGTCTACTGCATCGGCCAACTCTTGGACTTTGCCCAGACGGCGAACACGGGTTAGGTTCGCGTCACCATCGACAACCGCGACACCGGCAGAGTCATAGCCGCGGTACTCAAGACGGCGTAGCCCTTCAACCAGAATTTCCGCTACATCACGCTGTGCTACCGCACCAACAATCCCACACATAGTTTCTTGCTCCTAAATTTATTCCGCTGGGGCGCAGACCACCTGCACACCATGCTGTTCAATCTGTTGTTTGGCTTTCATGTCCAAGCCGTCATCGGTGATCAGGGTACTGATGTTGTCCCATGGCAGTTCGAGATTGGGGATCTTGCGACCCACCTTGCTCGATTCCACCATCACCACTACTTCTCGTGATACCTCGGCCATTACCCGGCTGAGGCCCACCAACTCATTAAAGGTTGTTGTCCCACGCGCCGTATCGATGCCATCAGCACCAATAAATAACTGGTCAAAGTCATATGAACGTAGCACTGATTCAGCCACCTGGCCCTGGAACGCTTCGGAATGCGGGTCCCAAGTCCCCCCCGTCATCAACAAGGTCGGCTCGTTTTCCAGGCTGTTGAGCGCATTGGCGACATTGAGCGAGTTGGTCATCACGATCAGGCCATGCTTGTCATTCAGTAGGCTGATCAAGCTTGCTGTGGTGCTGCCGCTATCGATGATGATCCGGTTATGGTCTCGGATACGTGCAGCAGCGGCCTTGGCAATTGCCAACTTACGAACCGAAACTTGTTCTTCCGGTTCACTGACCATTTCAGTGGGTATCGATACCGCACCACCGTAGCGGCGCAGTAACAAACCATTTTTTTCTAGTTCAGCCAAATCCTTCCGAACTGTCACTTCGGAGGTAGCGAAATGCTTGGCTAGGGTATCGACACTTACTTCGCCCTGTTCATTGACCATTGAAAGAATGGCATGGCGGCGTTGTTGAGTATTACGCTTTGACATTAAATTACGAACTGATAAACATAAGTTTCGAACTGAAAGAAATACTAGCAGATCAAAACTTTTTTGATCAACTATGTGCAATTAATTTTTTATTCGAAAGAAGAGTAATAGACACACGGCAACATTTGCTGCAGATATGAAAAAGGCAAGGACACCGCCTTGCCTTGAATAAGTCAAAGTAAAAAACTACTTCTTCTCTGGGCGCTTCCAGCCTTTGACTGTGCGGGCTGGCGCGCGAGTGATCACCAACTCGCCTTCACCCACATCGCGATTAATCGTTGCACCGGCACCAATGGTTGCTCCTTTGCCAACCTTAACCGGCGCGATAAGCTGAGTATCGGAGCCAACAAATACATCATCAGCAATCTCGGTCTTGAACTTGTTGGCACCGTCATAGTTACAGGTAATGGTACCCGCACCAATGTTTACACGATCGCCAATCTCGGCATCACCCAGGTAAGTCAGGTGGTTCGCTTTCGATCCTTGGCCCAGACGCGCTTTCTTCATTTCAACGAAGTTACCAACATGCGAGTCACCCACAAGCTCAGCCCCCGGGCGAAGGCGGGTAAACGGACCCACCGTACAATCTTCACCAACCGTTGCCCCTTCAATGACGCTGTATGGGCGGATCAAGGTGTTATCGTCAATCTCACAGTCCTTAAGGATGGAACCCGCACCGATAACCACGTTGTTACCTAGTGATACGCTACCTTCGATAATGACGTTGGCATCGATTTCCACATCAGTCCCGCACTGCAGCTCACCACGTAGGTCAAAACGGCTTGGGTCACGCAGCATCACGCCTTGCTCCAGCAAGCGCTCGGCCTGCATGCTCTGGAAAGCACGCTCGAGCTTGGCCAGCTGAACACGGTTATTCACACCTTCGACCTCGATAGCACGTACCGGGTGTACTGCTTCAACAGCACGGCCTTCGTTGTGGGCGATTTCGATAATATCGGTCAGGTAGTATTCGCCCTGGGCGTTGTCATTTTTCAGGGCTGACAACCAGCGTTTCAAGTCGCCACCGTTGGCCACCATCACACCGGTATTGATTTCCTTGATCATCTTCTGCTCTTCAGAAGCATCTTTTTGCTCAACAATCGCCACTACCGGGCCGTTGCGACGCACGATGCGGCCATAGCCCGTCGGATCTTCCAGGACGACTGTCAGGAGGGCAATTCCGCCGTCAGGCTGGGCATCAAGTAGGTTTTCCAAGGTTTCGCTGCTGATCAGTGGCACGTCACCGTATAGGATAAGCACCTTCTCATCTTCCGCCAGATCAGGACAAGCCTGGTTGACCGCATGGCCCGTACCCAGCTGCTCGGCCTGCAATACCCAATTGACAGGCTCTGCGCTAAGTGCTGCCTGCATCTGGTCACCACCGTGGCCGTATACCAGGTGGATATTGTTGGCGCCCAGACCCGCACAGGTATCAATCACGTGTTTGGCCATCGGCTTACCTGCCAGTGTGTGCAACACTTTAGGAAGGTTGGAGTACATACGGGTTCCCTTTCCCGCGGCGAGAATCACAGCGCTAAAGCTCATGACTTAATCCTCTTGGTGCATATCAAATAAGTAACCTAGCTCCATTGTATAATGCCAAGGACACAGGCGCAGGGAAATTAGATAATTTTTTGCGAGTAATAACTCACTGTGTCATGCCGAGATCAGCCAGATACGCATCATTGGTTCCGGAGAGCAGGCATAAAAAAAGCGACCCGAGGGTCGCTTTTTGGCCTTGCTGGTATTAGCGGGCTTTTTTGGTCAGTTCGATGACTCGAAGCTGAGCAATGGCCTTCGCCAAATCGCTGGCTGCTTGTGCGAAGTCGATATCGCCATGCTGGTTGTGGATGCGCTCCTCAGCCTGACGTTTCGCTTCTTCCGCTTTCGCTGTGTCCAGATCTTCACCGCGGATAGCGGTGTCAGCCAACACGGTAACCGTGCCCGGCTGAACCTCCAGCATGCCGCCAGAGATATAAATTACCTCTTCGTCACCATGCTGTTTGGTAATACGGACCATACCGGGCGTGATAGCGGTCAGCAGCGGGGTGTGACCTGCGTGAATACCCAGTTCACCTTCGCTACCGGTCACCTGAACGTTTTCAGCGCGGCCCGAGAACAGACGTTTCTCTGCACTTACTACATCCAGATGGAAGGTTATCGCTGCCATGTCGCCTCCTACTTAGCTTAAAGCTTCTTCGCGTTTTCCAATACGTCTTCAATCGCGCCGCAGTACATGAATGCCTGCTCTGGGATATCGTCGTATTCACCCGCTAGAAGACCTTTGAAGCTACGTAGCGTATCTTTCAGCGATACGTAGATACCTGGGTCGCCTGTGAAGACTTCTGCAACGTGGTAAGGTTGAGTCAGGAAGCGCTCAATCTTACGGGCACGGGATACAGCCTGCTTATCTTCTTCAGACAGCTCGTCCATACCCAGGATTGCAATGATGTCTTTCAGCTCTTTGTAGCGCTGTAGGATACTCTGCACGCCACGCGCAATGTCGTAGTGCTCCTGACCAACCACTAGCGGATCAAGCATACGTGATGTTGAATCCAATGGGTCGATCGCAGGGTATAGACCCAGGGAAGCGATCTGACGAGAAAGTACGACTGTCGCATCAAGGTGGGCGAACGTTGTCGCCGGAGATGGGTCAGTCAAGTCATCCGCAGGTACGTAAACGGCCTGTACAGACGTGATAGAGCCTGTCTTGGTCGATGTGATACGCTCCTGAAGTACACCCATCTCTTCTGCAAGAGTTGGCTGGTAACCTACCGCTGAAGGCATACGGCCTAGTAGTGCCGATACCTCAGTACCCGCAAGGGTGTAACGATAGATGTTATCGATGAACAGAAGAACATCACGGCCTTCGTCACGGAAACGCTCTGCCATTGTCAGACCAGTCAGTGCAACACGTAGACGGTTACCTGGTGGCTCGTTCATCTGGCCGTAAACCATTGCTACTTTCGATTCTTCAGGGTTTTCGATGTTTACAACACCTGCTTCCTGCATCTCGTAGTAGAAGTCGTTACCTTCACGAGTACGCTCACCAACACCGGCGAATACTGACAGACCAGAGTGCTGCAGGGCGATGTTGTTGATAAGCTCCATCATGTTAACGGTCTTACCTACACCCGCACCACCGAACAGGCCGATTTTACCACCCTTAGCGAATGGACAAATCAGGTCGATAACCTTAACACCTGTTTCTAGTAGCTCAGTCGCGTTTGACTGCTCTTCGTAGCTTGGTGCTTCACGGTGAATCGCGTAACGCTCTTTCTCACCGATCTCACCACACTCATCAATTGGCTGGCCCAGAACGTTCATGATACGTCCTAGGGTTGCGTTACCAACTGGAACCTCAATTGGGCGGCCTGTGTTTTCAACAGACAGACCACGACGTAAGCCATCAGAAGTACCCATTGCGATACCACGGACAACACCACCACCAAGCTGTTGCTGAACTTCCAGTACTAGCGTACCGTTCTCTTTTGCATCAACGTGAAGGGCATCGTATACCTGTGGTACAGAGTCCTGTGGAAACTCTACGTCGACTACCGCACCGATGATCTGTACGATCTTACCTGTAGCCATCGTTAATCCTCTAAACTTATTAAATCTTTGCCTTAAACAGCAGCAGCACCAGAAACGATTTCAGACAGTTCTTGTGTGATCGCGGCCTGACGGGCCTTGTTGTACACAAGCTGCAGTTCATCAATCAGGTTTCCTGCATTATCGGTTGCTGCTTTCATCGCGACCATTCGAGCGGCCTGCTCACTGGCAAGGTTCTCGACCACGCCCTGGTATACCTGGGATTCAACGTAGCGAATCAGCAGGGTATCCAGCAGGGCTTTCGGCTCAGGCTCATAAATGTAGTCCCAAGCATGGCTGCGCTGCATCTCTTCGTCTTCCGACTTAGGCAAAGGCAGCAATTGATCAATCACTGGTTCCTGAACCATGGTGTTTACAAACTTGTTGTAAACCAGGTACAGGCGATCCAATTGGCCTTCATCATATTTCTTCAGCATCACGCCAACGGTACCGATCAGTTCATCCACTGAAGGGTTGTCGCCCAGGCCAGAAACCTGTGCGGCCACGTTGCCGCCGTAGCTGTTAAAGAATGCCGTTGCCTTGGAGCCAATTAGCGCCAAATCAACATCTGCACCCTGTTCAGACCAGCCCTGGATGTCGTGGATGGCTTGCTTGAACAAGTTAATGTTCAGGCCACCACACAGGCCACGGTCTGTAGAAACAATGATGTAACCAACGCGCTTGGCTTCACGCTCTTCGAGATAAGGATGCTTATACTCGAGGCTACCAAGGGCGATATGACCGATCACTTTGCGCATAGTTTGTGCGTATGGGCGTGATGACTCCATGGCGTCTTGCGTTTTACGCATCTTAGACGCCGCCACCATTTCCATCGCCTTAGTGATCTTCTGAGTGTTTTTAACACTACCGATCTTGTTACGAATCTCTTTTGCGCCGGCCATCGTTACTCTCCGTTAGTAGGTGATCGCAAGCGACCACCAACCAATTACCAAGTCTGGGTCGCTTTGAAACCTTCAACCAGTTTCACGAACTGGGCTTCGATTTCATCATTCCAAGCACCCGTTTCATCAACCTGAGACACTAGCTCAGCAAATTGACCTTTGGCGTATGAAAGCAACGCGGCTTCGAAATCAGCAAGCTTAGTTAGCTCGATGTCATTCAAGTAGCCTTTCTCAGCAGCAAAGATAACCAGTGACTGTTCGAACACAGACATCGGTGCATACTGCTTCTGCTTCATCAGCTCAGTTACTTTCTGACCGTGATCAAGCTGCTTCTTCGTTGCTTCATCAAGGTCAGACGAGAACTGGGCGAACGCCGCAAGTTCACGGTACTGTGCAAGAGCGGTACGAATACCACCTGACAGTTTCTTGATGATCTTGGTCTGGGCAGAACCACCTACACGCGATACAGAGATACCTGGGTCAACCGCTGGACGAATACCGGCGTTGAACAGTTCTGTCTGTAGGAAGATCTGGCCATCGGTGATAGAGATAACGTTGGTCGGTACGAATGCCGATACGTCACCTGCCTGCGTTTCGATGATCGGCAGGGCAGTTAGTGAGCCGGTGCGGCCTTTCACTTCACCGTTAGTGAATTTTTCTACGTAGTGCTCGTTAACGCGAGCGGCACGCTCTAGAAGACGAGAGTGGAGGTAGAAAACGTCACCAGGGAAGGCTTCACGGCCCGGCGGACGACGTAGCAACAGTGAGATCTGACGGTAGGCAACAGCCTGCTTAGACAGGTCATCGTATACGATCAGGGCATCTTCACCGCGGTCACGGAAGTATTCACCCATTGCACAGCCAGCATATGGTGCCAGGTACTGCAGTGCTGCCGCTTCTGATGCAGAAGCTACAACGACAATGGTGTTTTCCAGTGCGCCGTGCTCTTCCAGTTTGCGAACCACGTTAGCAATGGTTGACGCTTTCTGGCCGATAGCTACATAAACAGAGTAAATACCAGAGTTCTTCTGGTTGATGATGGCATCGATCGCCATAGCGGTTTTACCCGTCTGGCGGTCACCGATGATCAGCTCACGCTGGCCACGGCCGATTGGGATCATCGAGTCAACGGCCTTGTAACCAGTCTGTACAGGCTGGTCTACCGATTTACGGTCGATTACACCCGGTGCAATCACTTCAACAGGAGAGAAAGTCTCTGTTTCGATTGGACCTTTACCATCGATTGGCTCACCTAGTGTGTTCACTACGCGGCCTAGAAGTGCAGGGCCTACTGGTACTTCAAGAATACGACCAGTACCCGTTACTTTCATGCCTTCCTGAAGGTCAGCATATGGGCCCATTACAACCGCACCAACCGAGTCACGCTCAAGGTTAAGTGCCAGTGCAAAACGGCCACCAGGTAATTCAATCATTTCACCTTGCATTACATCAGCAAGGCCATGGATACGAATGATACCGTCGCTTACCGACACGATAGTACCTTCGTTACGCGCTTCACTTACAACGTTGAAGTTTTCAATACGCTGCTTGATCAGTTCGCTAATTTCCGTGGAATTAAGTTGCATGCTCCAATTCCCCAAATCAAGACTGCAAAGTATCGCTCAGGCGGTCTAGCTTGCCGCGTACTGAGTTATCGATGACCAAGTCTCCAGCTCTAATTACAACCCCAGCAATAAGGGTCTCGTCTACACTGCAATTCAGCTTCACCTTACGGGACAGGCGCTGCTCCAGCTTCGCACTAATCGCTTCAAGTTGGCTATCATCAAGCTCAACTGCGGAAACCACAGCGGCATCGATAGTCTTCTCCAGCTCACTCTTCAGGAGCAGGAACTCGTCGCAGACAGCAGGAAGGGCTTTCAGGCGTCCGTTCTCGGCCATTACCTTAATCAGGTTCTGCCCGGTTTCGTTAAGTTGCTCGCCGCATACTGACAGGAAGATTTCTGTCAGCTTGTCCGCCGCGTAACCACTATCCAGGATGTCCTGAATGGTCTCGTTACGGGTGACTTCGGCAGCAAAGGTGAGCATTTCCGCCCATTGGGCTAGCTCACCTTTCTCAACCGCAAGATCAAAGGCTGCTTTAGCGTAGGGGCGTGCGATAGTAGTCATATCCGACATGTGCTTGCCCCTTTAATTACAGTTCTGCAGTGACTTTGTTAAGAAGATCAGCGTGCGCATCTTTATCGATAGAACGCTCAATGATTTTCTCAGCACCAATCACAGCCAGAGTTGCAACTTGTTTTCTTAGCTCATCGCGAGCGCGGTTACGTTCGGCTTCGATCTCAGCAAGACCTTGGGCCAGAATTTTGTCACGCTCAGCCAGGGCTTCCGCCTTCGCTTCGTCGATGATCTGAGCTTTGCGCTTGTTCGCTTGCTCTACGATCTCAGTTGCAGTGCGTTTTGCTTCTTTCAGTTGGTCAGAAGCATTGCTCTGCGCCAGGTTCAGGTCTTTGGCAGCGCGATCAGCCGCTGCCAAACCGTCAGCAATTTTTTTCTGACGCTCTTCAATCGCTTCCATGATTGGTGGCCATACATATTTCATGCAGAACACCACAAACATAAAGAAGGCGATAGCCTGACCCAGCAAAGTTGCATTCATATTCACAACGCATCTCCTTAAAAAGGGTTGCTATGGGTCCGTTCGTTCTTTTTGATTAACCAGCTAGCTGGCCAACGAATGGGTTTGCGAATGTGAATAGTAGTGCGATTACGATACCGATCATTGGAACCGCATCAAGCAGACCTGCGATGATGAACATCTTAACTTGTAGCATTGGAGCCATTTCAGGCTGGCGTGCAGCACCTTCAAGGAATTTACCACCTAGAAGGGCGAAGCCGATCGCAGTACCCAGTGCAGCAAGACCTACAATGATGCCCACGGCAATTGCAGAAAAGCTTAGTAAAGTTTCCATCACTATCTCCAGTTTATAGTTGTCGGCTAAAGTGCCAGTAAAAAATTGAATAATTTACAAATAATCGTTAATGATTGTCTTCATGCGCCTGAGACAGGTACACAATAGTCAACATCATAAACACGAATGCTTGAATTGTAATGACTAGAACGTGGAAAATTGCCCACGGTACCGAGCCCAGCCATTGTGCCCACCACGGCATTAGTGCCGCGATTAGGATAAACACCACCTCACCAGCGAACATGTTACCGAACAAACGCATACCTAGTGAAAGCGGCTTCGCCAGTAGCGAAACGATTTCAAGAAGCAGGTTGAACGGGATCATGACCGGGTGATTGAACGGGTGAAGAGCCAGTTCTTTTGCAAAGCCACCGAGACCTTTCACTTTGATGCTGTAGTAAATCATCAAGGCGAAAACGCCCAGCGCCATTGACATGGTGATGTTGACATCAGCACTCGGTACCACCTTAAGGTAAGGAATACCCAACCAATGTTCAGCAGGATACGGAAGAAAATCAATTGGCACTAAGTCCATGACGTTCATCAGTAGAATCCAGCAGAAAATGGTAAGAGCCAAAGGAGCTATCAGCGGGTTGCGGCCATGGAAGGTTTCCTTGACGTTGTCGTCAACAAACTCTACTACCATTTCCACAAAACACTGTAGTTTCCCAGGGACTCCTGATGTCGCTGTTTTTGCAGCCTTACGGAATACCCAAAGAAAGAGTAGACCGGTCAGGGCTGAGAAAAACAGGCTATCTATATGTACCGCCCAGAATCCTTCACCGACTGACAAGTTAGTCAGGTGGTGAGTGATGTAGCCTGACGGCGTTAGCGCTTCACCTGGCGCAGCCATAACTCATCCTATTTGTTGTTGTTAATGAATAAAACCGGCCCAAAAATATTAATACCAAGAGCCAGCAAATAGGTCAGTTTGAGGGGAACAAGTTCCACCTCGACATACAGGTAAACAATGGCAAACAGGATGACCGTGATGAGGATTTTCAGCACTTCGCCACCATAGAATGACGCCATGACCAGACGGGCCTTGCGGGCACCGCTGAACAAAAACGCACAGGTAGCAAAGACAGCATTGGCGATCACAAAGATGCCGCCGCCGATGAGTGCAGAGATTCCCCAGTCAACACTGACAGCAAAAACTGCCATGATTGCCGTTATCAAAACGACGCCAGATTGTAGCAACAGCAACCGCTTCGCCAATTGGCGTCCCGGTCTAACTAGCGCCGATACCATGTATTCGTTCCTCGAGTCCGTTCCACTGCACTTACGACGTGCTGGGAAAACAGCGAAAATTATACGGCTCATTAGATTGAATGCAATCTAATCGCAGCAAAAAAAGATGTTAGATTTTACAACACAATAACTTGATCACGATGTTGTAATTTTTGCAACAAAATATGCACGTTCTACGTCACATTTCGTGACCTAACATTGCAACAATTTGCTCTAACTTGTCGGCTTGATCGAAGCTGATCACGATCTTTCCCTTGCCGTTCTTCTGCTGATTAATCGCCACCTGGGTGCCAAACTGCTCACTTAGCTGGTTTTCTACCGCTTCGATTTGCGGGTTGGCCACCGCCATTTTAGGCTCAGGTTGCGGGGTCAGCATCTTCTTGACCAAACGTTCGGTATCACGAACCGTTAACATCTTGGCCACAACAGTTTGTGCCGCTTCTAGCTGGCTTTCATTGGGCAGGGCAAGAAGCGCTCGGGCATGGCCCATTTCCAGCTGCTTTTGCTCTACCATTCGCTTCACTGGCGCTTCCAGCTGGTTAAGACGCAACAAGTTGGATACCGCCGCTCGGGACTTGCCCACGGCTTCAGCAACTTGCTGGTGAGTAAGTGAGAACTCACTCTGCAGCCTTTCCAGTGCCTGCGCTTCCTCAATCGCATTGAGATCTTCACGCTGGATGTTCTCAATCAGGGCAATCGCAACGGTTGCCCTATCGTTAACATCCTTGATAATACAAGGGACTTTCTGAAGGCCCGCTTGACGCGAAGCACGCCAGCGCCTCTCCCCGGCAATGATCTCAAACTGCTGCGGCGCGGTTTCGCGCACCACAATCGGCTGGATAACGCCCTGAGCCCGGATTGATTCAGCCAGTTCTGCTAACGCCTCATCCGACATATCTTTGCGCGGCTGGTAGCGGCCCGGTGCCAGTTGGCTGATAGCCAACTCCTTGAGCGTACCGTCAGCCGACAATGTTTGTGCTTTGTCAGCCTGTTGCTGTTTCGTTGCAGCAACAGAGCTGGTGGCCAGCAAGGCATCAAGGCCTTTTCCCAGGCCTCGTTTATTCATGTTCATGGTTACCCTTTATGCGTCGACCGCACCGGCATTTTTTGCCAGCTCGTCACGGCGAATGATCTCACCCGCCAAGGCCAGATAGGCTTTGGCACCACTCGAATACTTGTCGTAGTACATGGCAGGTCTACCATGGCTAGGTGCTTCGGCAAGACGAACATTACGCGGGATAACGGTGCGATATACCTTGTCGCCAAAATGTTTTTTGAGCTGCTGCGACACTTCGTTCGCCAGTCGGTTGCGCGGGTCGTACATGGTCCGCAGCAATCCCTCAATTTTCAGCTCGCTGTTGACGACAGCGGTAAGTTTACTGATGGTGTCCATCAATGCCGTCAGCCCTTCGAGGGCGAAGTATTCGCACTGCATAGGAACCAGAACAGAGTCTGCTGCTGTCATTGCATTGATTGTAAGAAGGTTTAAGGCTGGAGGACAATCAATAAAGATGAAATCATAGTTATCACGAACTACCTCTAAGGCGTTACGCAGCCTTACCTCACGGGCAAAGACTTCCATCAGTTTGATTTCTGCCGCCGTGACATCACCGTTGGCAGCTATCAGGTGATAGCCGCCAGTGGTATCGGTGATCACGACATCATTGAACGGGGTTTCTTCGACTAGAAGCTCATAAGCCGTTGCATCGACTTGGTATTTATCCACGCCGCTGGCCATGGTGGCATTACCCTGGGGATCAAGGTCAATGACTAAGACCTTGCGCTGAGTGGCCGCCAATGACGCTGCCAAGTTGACACATGTTGTGGTTTTACCCACGCCTCCCTTCTGGTTGGCTACCGCTATGACTCTTCCCACGAAAAAACCTCATCCATTAATCCTTTGCGTTCAAGATTACTAGATGGCGTTCGCCTTCTAACTCTGGAACTTGCAAAGATTTGACTTCCGTCACAGAACACCATTCCGGCAGTTCTGTCACTTCCTGCTGATTAAATTGTCCCTTGAGCGCCAGGAAATGCCCGTGGCTAGCAGGGAGATGGTGGCACCAAGATACCATATCACTCATCGAGGCAAACGCACGGCTCAGTACGGCATCGAAACCGATCTCAGGCTGGAATTCCTCAACCCGGCTCTGCACCGGAGTGACATTATCGATCTTCAGCTCATGGATCACCTGGCGGATAAAACGGATCCGCTTGCCCAGGCTATCCAATAATGTGAACAGCTTGTCCGGGTTCATGATCGCCAGGGGGATCCCTGGCAGGCCCGGACCGGTACCCACATCGATAAACCGCTCACCGTTAAGGTGAGGGCTTACCACAATACTATCCATAATATGTTTCACCAACATCTCATACGGATCACGTACCGATGTCAGATTATACGCTTTATTCCATTTATCCAGCATGGCGACATAGCCGACAAGCTGGTCAATTTGCTGTTCTGTGACTGTGAGATCAGTTTGTGCTATCAGTTGCACCAGACGTTGTTTCACAAATTACTCCTATTCGCCTTTTTTCAGCAAGCCTTGCTTCTTGAGGTACACCAATAGCAGGGAAATGGCTGCCGGGGTGATACCTGAAATACGTGATGCCATACCAATGGTTTCCGGTTTGGCGTCGTTTAGCTTGGTAATCACTTCATTCGACAAGCCTTTGACCACGCTGTATTCAAGGTCAAACGGTAGCTTGGTCTTCTCGTGACGCAGGGATTTTTCCACTTCGTCTTTCTGGCGATCGATATAACCTTGGTATTTCACCTGGATCTCAACCTGCTCACTGGCCTGACTATCTTCATGAGCCGGGCCGAACATCTCGATGCCGGTAAGCTGGTTGTAAGTCACTTCAGGGCGACGCAGCAAATCTTCACCACTGGCTTCACGGACGATAGGCGTTTTTAGAATTTGGTTAACCGCTTCGACCTGTTCAGAAGTCGGTGTCACCCAAATACCTTTCAATCGCTGGCGTTCCTGTTCCATATTCTCCAGCTTCTGGTTGAAACGCGCCCAGCGCTCATCATCAACCAGGCCAAACTCGCGGCCAATCTCTGTCAGGCGCAAATCTGCATTGTCTTCACGCAGCAGGAGACGATACTCGGCGCGGGAAGTGAACATACGGTACGGCTCTTTGGTTCCCATGGTCGACAAATCATCGATCAGTACGCCCATGTAAGCTTGATCACGGCGCGGGCTCCAGCCTTCGCGATCCTGTGCCAGTAGCGCAGCGTTCATACCGGCCAACAAGCCTTGTGCTGCTGCTTCTTCATAGCCAGTTGTACCGTTAATCTGGCCAGCAAAGAACAGGCCATTGATAAATTTGGTCTCGAAAGTCTGCTTCAAATCACGGGGATCGAAGAAATCATACTCGATAGCATAACCTGGACGGACGATATTGGCGTTTTCGAAGCCTTTCATCGAACGAACGATTTGCATCTGAACGTCAAACGGTAAGCTGGTGGAAATACCGTTCGGGTACAACTCATGGGTAGTCAAGCCTTCAGGCTCGATGAAGATCTGGTGGCTGTCTTTGTCAGCAAAGCGCATCACCTTGTCTTCGATCGACGGGCAATAGCGCGGGCCGATCCCCTCGATCACCCCAGAGTACATCGGGCTACGATCCAAGTTATTACGGATCACATCATGGGTTTTCTCGTTGGTGTGGGTAATAAAGCACGGAATCTGGCGTGGATGATCCGAAGCTTTGCCCATAAACGAGAACAGTGGAGTCGGGTTGTCACCATGCTGTGCCTGCAACTGACTGAAGTCAACACTGCGAGCATCAATACGCGGTGGTGTACCTGTCTTAAGGCGATCAACACGGAATGGCATTTCACGTAGGCGTGAAGCCAATGCGATCGACGGTGGATCGCCAGCACGGCCACCACTGTAATTTTCTAGACCAATGTGGATCTTACCGCCTAGGAATGTCCCTACGGTCAAAACGACCGCTTTGGCACGGAATTTAAGACCCATTTCAGTCACAGCACCCACGACACGATCATTTTCAATGATCAGATCGTCAACAGACTGCTGGAACAGCATCAGGTTTGGCTGGTTTTCCAGCACTTCGCGAACAGCAGCCTTGTACAGTGCGCGGTCTGCCTGGGCACGTGTTGCCCTCACAGCAGGGCCTTTAGACGAATTCAAAGTACGGAATTGGATTCCGCCTTTGTCGATCGCCCGAGCCATTAAACCACCAAGGGCGTCAACTTCTTTAACCAGGTGTCCTTTCCCGATCCCGCCGATTGCTGGGTTGCATGACATCTGTCCCAACGTATCAATGTTGTGTGTCAGCAGCAGGGTTTTTTGTCCCATACGCGCTGCCGCCAATGCGGCTTCAGTACCGGCATGGCCGCCACCTACGACGATGACATCAAAATTGTCCTGGTAAAACATGAAACTACCTCGGGTATTCAAAATTGCCAGTGAGTTATCTTTGAGCAAAGGTGCAACATTCTATCCTGTTTCAGCCGTGGAGAGAATCTTTCCTGAAGATCATTTGATCCGAGAGAATGATGCTCTTAAATATATATAAGATCTTTTAAAGAGATCTTCTGTTAGATCTATTATATAGATCGCCCGATCGTGTGGATAAGTGATAAATGATCCTAATGATCATGATGTTAGTGAGGATCATTTGTTGTGGAGCAGCATGGATCTCTACAGGGATTAGCTGGGATCAAAATAGCTAGTTATCAACAGGGGGGGAAGGGATGATAAGTTATTAAATGGATAACTATTGGTTGATCACCGTTTAGAACTATAGTTATCCACAGAAAAAAGTTTACGGATCGTAAAATACTGAGTAAAAGTCTGTACGTTTTTTGCTCAGTTAAGGTGTTTTTCCCAGCTTTCCAACCATGCTTCTGCCGGATCTTCCGGTACCGGATCCTGTGAAACATCAATTTCCAGACGTTCACCAAGACGGTTCGCCCCCAATTTAGCTAGTTGTTGATCAATATTCTTGGCTGCGGCACAGAACGTATCGTAACTGGAGTCACCCAGACCGATCACACCGTAGCGTAAGCGGGAAAGATCCGGCTGTTGGCTGTTCAACTGCTCTACGAAAGGCTGGAAGTTGTCTGGAAACTCGCCTGCGCCATGGGTGGAGCAGACCACCAGCCAAATATGGTCAGTGGAGAGTTGTTCTAATACGGCCTGATTGATAATTTCGGTGCTGTGGCCGGCTTGTTCGAACAAGTCATTGAGGTGGTCTGCGACATATTCGGCACCACCGAGGGTACTGCCGGTAATAAGGGTGATATGGCTCATAGTCTGATACCTGTGTAGATATTCACAACAAATTTATACACAGCATTGTACTGGCTCAGAGCACGGATGAAAGCCTGATCTTGCGGGGAAGAGGATCTTTTTCGAAAGGTTATTCACAGCCTGCCCCGAGGATCCGAAACAGGCTGTGGGAGGGGATCGCGTTGGCGGGATCGATTACTTACCGATACAGAACGAGGTAAAGATCCGGCCGAGTAGATCATCGGAGGTGAACTCACCGGTGATTTCACTCAAGTGCTGCTGGGAGAGGCGAAGCTCCTCGGCAAGGATTTCCCCGGCCATGAAGCCTTCAAGCTGCTCTTTACCCGTCTCTAAATGGCTTGCTGCGCGCTCCAGCGCATCGAGGTGGCGCCTACGGGCCATAAAGCCACCTTCGGTCGTCCCCGCAAAGCCCATGCACTCCTTGAGGTGCTCACGCAGTGGCTCAACCCCATCACCTGTACGGGCTGAGAGGCGGATTAATGTTGGGTTATTGACGTGGCAAATGCCGGCCTCTTCACCCGTTAGCTCGACCTTGTTGCGGATCACGGTAATGCCCAGGCCTTCAGGTAGACGCTCGACAAATTCCGGCCAGATCTCGGCTGGGTCGGTGGCGTCAGTGGTAGTGCTGTCAACCATGAACAGCACCCGGTCAGCCTGTTGGATTTCTTCCCACGCGCGTTCGATACCGATGCGCTCTACTTCGTCAGAGGCCTCGCGCAGGCCGGCGGTGTCGATGATATGCAGTGGCATACCGTCAATGTGGATATGCTCGCGCAGGACGTCACGGGTGGTACCGGCGATGTCGGTCACAATGGCGCTATCTTTGCCTGACAGGGCATTGAGCAGGCTGGATTTACCGGCATTAGGGCGGCCGGCAATCACTACCTTCATACCTTCGCGCATAATCGCGCCCTGGTTGGCTTCGCGGCGCACCGCATCAAGGCGGTCGATAATACCATTGAGATCGCCCGCAACTTTACCATCTGATAAGAAGTCGATTTCCTCTTCTGGAAAATCGATGGCTGCCTCGACATATATACGGAGGTGGATAAGGGCTTCCACCAGCTCGTTGACACGCACCGAGAAGGCCCCTTGGAGCGATTTGAAGGCACTTTTCGCCGCTTCCTCTGAACTGGCATCAATCAGGTCGGCAATCGCCTCTGCCTGCGCGAGGTCGAGCTTGTCGTTCATGAAGGCGCGCTCCGAGAACTCACCCGGACGTGCTGCACGGATCCCGTCGATTTCCAGGATTCGGCGGATCATCATATCCATCAATACCGGACCACCATGGCCCTGCAGTTCCAGCACATCTTCGCCAGTAAAGGAGTTCGGTCCTTTAAAGAACAATGCAATACCCTGATCCAATGCTGTGCCGTCTTCATTTTTGAAGGGCAGGTACTCGGCATAGCGAGGCTTGAGTTCGCGGCCGGCAACAGCAAGGGCGACTTCTTTGGCTTTCGGGCCCGAGACGCGGATAATGCCGACGCCGCCACGTCCCGGCGGGGTGGCTTGGGCAACAATGGTATCTGTATGTTCAGTCATAATTTTGGCTTAGCTTGATAAATACGCTGCAATTGTAAACAGAGTAGTGGCGATTGCCCAGCAAAGGCAAGCGCCTAGGGTTAAGGGAATAAAAAAGGCGGCCCGCAGGCCGCCTTTTATCTCAACATGGGTCTGCACTATTTGCTATGCAGGCCTTTCTTCTCCAGCGAGCGGTAAATCAGCGTCTGCTGGATAAGCGTTACGATGTTAGAGACTAGCCAGTACAGCACTAGACCTGACGGGAAGAACAGGAAGAAGAAGGTGAACATCACCGGCATGAAGGTCATGATCTTCTGTTGCATCGGGTCGGTAACTGTTGTTGGGCTCATCTTCTGGATCAGGAACATGGTCGCACCCATCAGGATCGGCAGGATGTAGAACGGGTCCTGTGCTGATAGGTCGTGGATCCAACCGAAGAACGGCGCGTGACGTAGCTCAACTGACTCCATCAGTGCCCAGTATAGGGCGATGAAGATTGGCATCTGTAGCAAGATTGGTAGACAGCCACCCAGTGGGTTCACTTTCTCTTTCTTGTACAGCTCCATCATTTCCTGGCTCATGCGCTGGCGGTCGTCGCCCAGGCGCTCACGCATTGCCTGCAGTTTTGGCTGCAGCATACGCATTTTCGCCATAGAGGTGTACTGCGCTTTGGTTAGCGGGTACATCGCACCACGAACGATGAAGGTTAGGATGATGATCGCTAGACCCCAGTTCACCACGATGCCTTGGATGAACGACAGTAGGCTGTGTAGCGGGCTAGCAATGAACCATAGCCAACCGTAGTCAACGGTTAGGTTTAGGTTCTGTGCTGTTGCTGCCATTTGGTCTTGTAGCTTAGGACCAACCCATAGCGTAGCAGTTAGTGACTCCTCACTACCTGGTGCAACAGTGGTTGTTGGCATGCGAACACCGATGTAACCCTGGCCGTTGCTGGTGCGGGTGTATAGGTTGCTCGCTTGGTCTGCGCGTGGGATCCATGCAGTGACAAAGTAGTGCTGCATCATTGCCGCCCAGCCTTGATTCATATCCAGGTTAAGGTTCTTGTCCTGCATATCGTCGAAGCTGTATTTCTTGTACTTCACGTTGTCGGCTGAGTAAGCACCACCACGGTAAGTCGGCATGGTCAGGCTGCCACCGTCATCCATCAGGTTCTGCTTAAGCTGGGCGTACATCTGCACGCTAGCTGGCTGCTCTGATTGGTTGTTGATGGTGTATTCAACATCTACCGCGTAGCTGTCGCGCTTAACGATGATAGTTTTGGTGTAGCTGATACCGTCCTGCTCGAAGGTCATCGGAACACGCAGTTCATCCTGGCCATCTTCCAGCGTAAAGCTGTCAGCAGAAACTTGTAGCTGGGCACGGCCAGCTGCGGTATCGATACCCTGGGCACCGATAAGACCTGATTGAGCCGTGTAGCTGTGGCCTGGGTCATTCTTTAGAAGAACGAACGGGTCTTCCGATTCCAATTCGTTGTCGTAAGCCAGTAGTTTGGCTTCGATGATGTCACCACCAAGCGTATCGACAGTAAGCGCCAGTACATCAGTGTTAATGGTGATTAGGTTGTTTGACGTGCTTTGGTCAGTGATAGGCTGGCCGTCAGCGGAATGCGAAGGGACATCACCACTGTGAGTTACTTGTTGCGCTACACCCTGCGTTTGCGGGTTGCTGTCAGTATTCCACTGCTGGAACAGCAGGAAAGAGACAAACAGTAGGGCAATTAACAGAATATTGCGTTGGGAATCCATCGTTAATTATCTCTGTCGTTATGCTTGGTTGGCGGAACGGGGTCATAACCACCGTCGTTTAAAGGATGACATCTTAATAGACGTTTCGCCGCGAACCAACCTCCTTTTATTGCTCCGTGCGTTTTTATGGCTTCGATCGCGTATTGGGAACAGGTAGGGGTGAAGCGACAACGCGGCCCGATGAGAGGGCTAATTGCCAGTTGGTAAAAGCGGACTAGTCCAATGACTAGCCACGCGAAGGGCGAGACAGGCGATGCCATAATTTATCTAGCAGCTTGAAAAGTTCTTCGTTGCTCAGTTCACTGGCACTCTTCTTGGCGATAACGACAAAATCCTTTGCCGGCAGATCATGTTGCTTTTGGCGGAAACTCTCGCGCACGATACGCTTGAATTTGTTACGGCCAACGGCAGTTTTGATCTGTTTCTTAGGGACAGCCAAGCCTAGACGCGGGTGGTCAAGGTTGTTATTGCGGGCAAGAATAGTTAAGTGGGGAGAGCCAGCACGATGAGCTTGCTGGAAGACTTGTTTGTAATGTTCGGGAGTTAACAGACGTAACTCCCGAGAGAAAGCGTGCTTACTCAAAATAATCTAATGATTACTTAGAAAGACGCTTACGGCCTTTAGCGCGACGTGCATTGATAGTTGCGCGACCGTTCTTAGTAGCCATGCGTGCACGGAAGCCGTGAGTACGCTTGCGCTTTAGAACTGAAGGTTGAAAAGTGCGTTTCATGGGTTTTACCTTAAATTAACTGATCAGTTTTTAAGTTTGGTTAGAGTTTAGCGACTGTTTTCAGTCGTTGCCTCTAATCAAAGAGGCGGAATTGTAATCACTGACTCTTAAATAGTCAATAATTATGCCCAGCAGAGAACTGCGGGCGCTGAATTATACTTCCTATACGCAGGAGTGCAAGGATCCTTAACGGATCCCGACCTGACTCAGGAACTTTTTCAGCCTCGGATCTTGCGGGTTACCGAAGATCTGATCCGGTGTGCCTTGCTCGACGAAGCTGCCATCGGCCATAAAGATCACTCGATCGGCCACTTCGCGGGCAAATTGCATTTCGTGGGTGACGACCAACATCGTCTGGTGTCGTGTCGCCAGCTTCTGCATCAGGCTCAGCACTTCGCCGACCCATTCGGGATCCAGCGCCGATGTCGGCTCGTCAAACAGCAACAGTTCTGCTTCGAGTGCCATGGCCCGGCCGATGCCAACCCGTTGTTGCTGCCCGCCTGATAACGCTGCAGGGTATTGGTCGCCTTTATCGCCTAAGCCGATATCGTCTAGGATTTGCTGCGCCTTGTTATAGGCTTCCTCTTTGTTCCAGCCTTTGACTGTGATCAGCCCTTCGGCAATGTTTTGTCGCGCCGTCAGGTGGGCAAACAGGGCATAGTTCTGGAAGACAAAGCCGGTTTGCCTGCGTAGTGCCAAGATTTCTTTTTGTCCTGCTTCCTGGCTCTCGACCGAGACGTCGCCTAGGGTCAGGTGGCCTTCATCAGCAGTTTCGAGAAAATTGATACAGCGTAGCAGGGTCGACTTACCGGTACCTGAAGGGCCGATCACTACTACGATTTCCCCTTTACTGATCGTTAGATCCAAGCCGGAGAAAATCGTCGCATCACCAAAGCGTTTGGTCAGGTTTTCAATCTTAATCATCGTGTATAAGCCCTGTTGAGTTTGGCTTCTGCCCAGTTTTGTACCCGGGTCAGGATGAGGACGATACCCCAGTAAATCAGGGCTACCGCAAGGAAGGCCTCGAAGAACTTGAAGCTTGAAGAGGCTTCCATCTGGGCCGTAGCCATAATTTCTGCCACCCCGAGGGTGAAGGCCAGTGAGGTCGATTTGATCATGTCGATAAAATAGTTCATCAGCGAAGGCAGGGCGACCCGGGTAGCCTGCGGCAGGATGATACGGCGCATTGCTTGCAGTTCGGTCATGCCTATCGACAAACTGGCTTCCCGCTGACTGCGGTCGATACCAATAATGGCAGCCCGGATACTCTCGGCCATATAGGCTGCAAAGTGTAGGCTCAGGCCGATAACCGCTGCGGTAAAGGCATCGAGGCCGACAAATACCGGCATCACCTGTGGCAGGCCGTAGTAGAGCAGGAACAGCTGTACCAGTAGCGGGGTGCCACGGAAGAAGCTGATATAGAGCTGGCTAAGTTGATCGAGCACCGGGATGCGGTAAATTCGAAGCAGGGCCAGTACCAATGCAATGATCAGGGCAAATACCAGGCCCCAAAGTGCCATTCCCATGGTGGTGCCGAGGTAGTTGAACAGGATCGGCATCAGGGAGAGCATGTAGTCAAAATCAAAACCCATAGTGGTGTCTTCTTATTTACCGTGGTTTATCAGCGACAAAGACCCACCCGGGGGTGAGTCTTGTGAATATGAAGGATAGCGAGCGAACTTAGTGGGTGATATCGGCATCAAACCACTTGATGGAGATTTCAGCCAAGGTGCCGTCCTTGCGCATTGCTTCAAGGGCAACATTGACCTCATCGCGCAGCTTCTCACCTTTTTCACCTTGGACAAATGGCCAGGCGTTTTCAATTTTCTCGAACGGTTCACCTGCCAGCTGTAGCGGTAGGTTGGCTTTTTTGATCAGCTCAAGCGACGAAAGGCGGTCCATCACGAATGCATCGGTACGGCCAAGGGCTACATCGTGCTCGATACCGGTATCGTAGGTTTTGATTTTAATGCTGCCATCAGTATCAAGCTGGCGTAGTAGCTGCTCGTAGTTCGAGCCTAGGTTAACACCGACTGTCTTACCGTCGAGGTCATCTGTGCTGGTGATCTTGTCATTGCCCTTGCGTACGACAAGCTGTGCACCATCAACTACGTAAGGTTCTGAGAACAGGTATTTGCCTTTACGCTCTTCAGTCATGGTGATTTGGTTGGAAATGGTGTCGATACGACCGGTTTCCAATAGACCGAATAGACCTGAGAAGTTAGCGGTAACAAACTCGACATTGTAGTCATTGCGTTTGCCGATTTCGTTCCACAGATCGACCTCAAAGCCTTGTAGCTGATCTTGCTTAACAAAAGTAAAAGGGAAATAGCGTCCTGACATTCCTACTTTTACATCGGTGGCAGCCATCGCTGTTTGGCTAACAGACAAGGTTAGGGCGATTGCAGTCAATGAAGTTGTTACCCAGCTTTTCATCCTGTTTACTCCTCAGGTTGCTGTGATGATGTTCTGTTGGAGCCATCCTATCTGTTAATAATAGGTTTCCATAAATAACTTGGAGTTATTTTAAATAACAAAAAGTATGAGTATTGAATGGCTGATGTTCATGGATTTGTGGGTAAGCAGGGGTAAAATTGTGGTGATCACCCGTATAATTGTGCGATCTATGTGAATAAGTCGGATCTTATTCACTTGATCTGCGATCTCTTTGCTGGCGATCCTGAGCCAGCGGGTATAAAATTGCATCCCTTTTTGTGTTTTGTTATTCAGTGTGGAGTCGAGCTTGTCATCTTCGCTTTGGTTGCAGTGCCTTCAACGCCTTCAAGAGGAACTCCCTGCAACAGAATTCAGTATGTGGGTTCGACCGCTTCAAGCCGAGTTGAGCGACAATACGTTGACCCTGTTCGCCCCCAACCGCTTTGTGCTGGATTGGGTGCGTGATAAGTACCTCAACAACATCAACCGCCTGCTCAATGAGTTTTGCGGTAACGATATGCCGATCCTGCGCTTTGAGGTCGGGAGCAAACCTGTTGTTGCTCCGCCGCCGCAACCGGTATCGCCACCGCCTACACTGAGCCCGGCGCCTGCCGCAGCGGCTCCGGCACCTTTGGTTGAAGACGATGCGCCCTCCCGTACCTGGGAGCCAGCTCCTTCACCGGTCCAGCCTGAATCGCAGTCCGGTTACCGCTCGAACGTCAACCCCAAGCACAACTTCAACAATTTTGTTGAGGGTAAGTCGAACCAATTGGGCTTGGCTGCGTGCCGCCAGGTAGCCGATAACCCGGGAGCGGCGTATAACCCACTGTTCCTCTACGGTGGTACTGGCCTGGGTAAAACCCACTTGTTGCACGCCGTAGGCAATGCCATTGCCGATCGCAAGCCCAATGCCAAAGTGGTGTACATGCACTCCGAGCGCTTTGTCCAGGATATGGTCAAGGCACTACAGAACAATGCCATCGAAGAATTCAAACGCTACTACCGTAGTGTCGACGCCTTGCTGATCGATGACATCCAGTTTTTTGCCAACAAGGAGCGCTCGCAGGAAGAGTTCTTCCACACGTTCAATGCGCTACTGGAAGGCAACCAGCAGATCATCCTGACTTCCGACCGCTACCCGCGAGAAATTAATGGGGTAGAGGACCGCCTCAAATCACGTTTCGGCTGGGGCCTGACGGTGGCGATTGAGCCGCCGGAATTGGAAACCCGGGTGGCGATCCTGATGAAGAAGGCAGAGGACCACAATATCCGCCTGGCAGACGAAGTGGCATTCTTCATTGCCAAGCGCCTGCGCTCCAATGTCCGTGAGTTGGAAGGGGCACTGAACCGTGTCATTGCCAACGCCAATTTTACCGGCCGGGCAATTACGATTGATTTTGTCCGTGAGGCACTGCGTGATTTGCTGGCCTTGCAGGAAAAGCTGGTCACGATTGATAATATTCAAAAGACCGTGGCCGAGTACTATAAAATTAAGATGGCTGATATGCTATCCAAGCGCCGTTCCCGCTCGGTTGCCCGCCCGCGCCAGATGGCGATGGCGCTGGCCAAGGAGCTGACTAACCACAGCTTGCCGGAGATTGGCGATGCCTTTGGTGGCCGGGATCATACCACGGTGCTACACGCCTGCCGCAAAATTGAGCAGCTGCGTGAGGAAAGCCATGACATCAAAGAAGATTATTCTAACCTAATAAGAACACTGTCATCTTAATATGAAATTTACAGTTGCACGCGAACAGCTTCTAAAACCCCTGCAGCAGGTCTCTGGTGCATTGGGTAGCCGTCCTTCATTGCCGATCCTCGGCAATATTCTGTTGGTTGTCGAGCAGGGTTGCCTATCGATGACAGGTACCGACCTCGAAGTTGAGATGATTGCCAAGCTGGCCTTGGAAGGCGACTTCGAAGAAGGGGCCGTGACCGTACCGTCGCGCAAGTTCCTCGATATCTGCCGTGGCTTGCCTGACAGTGCCAATATTGCTATTTCCCTTGAAGGGGACCGTGCGATTATCCGCTCTGGCCGCAGCCGTTATACGTTATCGGTACTACCAGCTGCTGATTTCCCCAATATCGAAGACTGGCAGAGCGAAGTCGAAATTACCCTTCCTCAGGGCCAGATGCGCCAGCTGATCGACAGCACCCAGTTCTCGATGGCTCACCAAGATGTGCGCTATTACCTCAACGGTATGCTGTTTGAGACCGATGGCCAGTTGCTGCGTTCGGTGGCAACGGACGGTCACCGGATGGCTGTGTGTTCGGTGGCAACCAGTGCCGAACTGCCAGCCAAGCAAATCATTGTCCCTCGCAAAGGGGTCATGGAGCTGATGCGCCTGCTTGATAGCCCTGATGAAGAAGTGCGCCTGCAGATCGGCCACTCCAATATCCGTGCCGAGGTGAACAATTTCGTATTCACTTCTAAGCTGGTAGATGGCCGTTTCCCTGACTATCGCCGCGTAATGCCACAGAACAGCACCAAGGTTGTGGAAGCGAGCTGTGATGAACTGCGTAAGGCTTTTTCCCGTGCGGCAATCTTGTCGAACGAGAAATTCCGTGGTGTCAGGCTCAACCTGTCACAGGGTGAGATGCGTATTACTGCCAACAACCCTGAGCAGGAAGAAGCCGAAGAGTTCCTGGATGTTGACTACGAGGGCGAGCCGCTCGAGATTGGTTTCAATGTGAGTTACGTGCTTGATGTTCTTAACACCCTCAAGTGTGAGCAAGTACGTTGGTCGCTGACGGATGCCAATGCCAGTGCATTGTTGGAAGACAGTGCCAGCGGTGATGCCATGTACGTGGTGATGCCAATCAGGCTATAAGGTCATGTCGTTAACACGTCTGATCGTCAAAGATTTCCGCAATATTGAAGCCTGTGACTTGTCATTGTCACCAGGCTTCAATTTTCTTGTTGGTGCTAACGGCAGCGGCAAGACCAGTGTGTTGGAGGCGATCCATTTTCTCGGCCATGGCCGCTCTTTCCGAAGTCACCTGACAGGAAGGGTGATCCGCCATGACCAGCAAGAGCTGTTTGTCCATGGCCGCTTGCAATCTTCTTCGGCGATCGAGCTTCCTGTTGGGATCAACAAAAAGCGCGATGGTACCACCGAGCTAAAAATCGGTGGGGAAGGGAGTCAGAAATTGGCTCAGCTCGCCCAGCTGTTACCGCTGCAGCTGATCACGCCAGAAGGGTTCGATTTACTTATTGGTGGTCCGAAGTTTCGCCGCTCATTTATTGATTGGGGGGTGTTTCACGTGGAACCCCAGTTTTATCATGCCTGGGCGCGGGTAAAACGGCTGACCAAACAACGTAATGCCTTGCTCAAAACGGCCAGGCATTACCGCGAATTGAGCTACTGGGATCAAGAACTCAGCGTATTGGCTGAAGAGATTTCGCAATGGCGGCATGATTATCTCGAAGCCGTAAAACAAAAAGCCAAAGAGATCTGCGAAGTCTTTTTGCCTGAATTTGATATCCAACTCGGGTACTACCGGGGTTGGGAAAAAGACACCCCTTATGCTGAACTGCTTCAGCGTAATTTCGAACGGGATAGCCAATTGGGCTACACCGCCAGCGGCCCGCACAAAGCGGACTTGCGGGTGAAGGTGGCCGGCACCCCAGTAGAGGATGTGCTTTCCCGCGGTCAGCTCAAGCTGATGATGTGTGCTTTGCGCCTTGCACAAGGATTGCACCTGACCGAAGCAACGGGTAAGCAGTGTATATATTTAATTGATGATTTTGCTTCCGAGCTGGATAGCCATCGTCGGGCACTGTTGGCGCAACGGTTGAAAGAGACCGGGGCGCAAGTCTTCATCAGTGCGATCAGCATTGACCAAATAGCGGAAATGCATGATGAAAATGGCAAGATGTTTCATGTGGAACACGGTAAAATAACCGCAGGATAAATTAAGCGAGAGTAACTCAATGTCCAACAACTACGATTCATCAAGTATCAAGGTACTTAAGGGCCTTGATGCGGTACGTAAGCGCCCAGGGATGTATATTGGCGATACCGATGACGGTACAGGCTTGCACCACATGGTATTTGAGGTAGTCGATAACTCTATCGACGAAGCTCTTGCTGGCCACTGTGAAGATATCATCGTCACTATCCACGAAGATGGTTCTGTGTCTGTAAGTGATGATGGTCGTGGTATCCCGACTGAAATGCACCCTGAAGAAGGCGTGTCGGCAGCGGAAGTTATCATGACGGTACTTCACGCCGGTGGTAAGTTCGATGACAACTCGTACAAGGTTTCTGGTGGTTTGCACGGGGTAGGTGTTTCTGTTGTTAACGCCCTGTCCGAAAAAGTTGAGCTAACTATCAACCGTGGTGGTTCTATCCACCAGCAGGTTTACCACCATGGCGAGCCTCAGGCGCCACTGGGTATTATTGGTGAAACCGAGAAAACCGGTACCCGTATCCGTTTCTGGCCGAGCGCAGAGACTTTCAGCAATATTGAATTCCAATATGAAATCCTGGCTAAGCGCCTACGCGAACTGTCGTTCCTAAACTCAGGCGTGTCGATCAAGTTGATTGACGAGCGTGAGGAAGACAAGCAGGACCACTTCATGTACGAAGGTGGTATCCGTGCTTTCGTTGAACACCTTAACCGCAACAAAACGCCAATCCACCCGAAAGTGTTCCACTTCGAGTTTACCCGCGAAGATGGCATCGGTGTTGAAGTGGCGATGCAGTGGAATGATGGCTTCCAGGAAAACATCTACTGTTTCACCAACAACATCCCGCAGCGCGATGGTGGTACCCACCTTGCTGGTTTCCGTGGTGCATTGACCCGTACCCTGAATAACTTCATGGATAAGGAAGGTTATTCGAAGAAAGCCAAAACCGCGACATCGGGTGATGATGCCCGTGAAGGTCTGACTGCGGTTGTCTCGGTGAAAGTGCCAGATCCTAAGTTCTCAAGCCAGACCAAAGACAAACTGGTATCGAGTGAAGTGAAGCCTGCGGTTGAATCAACCATGGGTGAGAAACTGAGCGAGTTCCTGTTGGAAAACCCAGCGGATGCCAAAACAGTTTGTACCAAGATTATCGATGCCTCTCGTGCCCGTGAAGCGGCGCGTAAAGCACGTGAAATGACTCGCCGTAAAGGTGCGCTGGACTTGGCTGGTCTGCCAGGCAAACTGGCTGACTGTCAGGAAAAAGACCCAGCCCTTTCTGAACTCTACATTGTGGAGGGTGACTCTGCGGGCGGTAGTGCCAAGCAGGGTCGTAACCGTAAGAACCAGGCTATCCTACCTCTGAAAGGTAAGATCCTGAACGTTGAGAAAGCCCGCTTCGACAAGATGCTGTCTTCTCAGGAAGTCGCAACACTGATCACCGCGATGGGCTGTGGTATCGGCCGTGACGAGTACAACCCGGATAAACTGCGTTACCACAACATCATCATCATGACCGATGCCGATGTCGATGGTTCCCACATCCGTACGCTACTGCTGACATTCTTCTACCGTCAGATGCCTGAGCTGATCGAACGTGGTCATATCTACATCGCCCAGCCACCGCTTTACAAGGTGAAGAAGGGCAAACAGGAGCAGTACATCCAGGATGACGAGGACATGGGCCAGTACCAGGTTGCTTTGGCACTGGATAATGCTGCGCTGTTTACCGCTGAGGGTGCTCCTGCAATTTCTGGTGAAGCACTGGAATCTTTGGTTAAGCAGTTCAACGGCGCGAACAAGCTAATCGAGCGTATGAGCCGTCGTTACCCGACGCTGATGCTGAACGAGTTTACTTACCAGCCTCGTTTGGCGGCAGAGATGCTTAGTAACGAAGCTGATGTTGAAGCTTGGAGCAAGGCGTTGGTTGCTGCGTTGAATGCTAAGCAATCTGGCGAGAGCCAGTATACCTACGCAGTGGTTCGTGACGAAGAGCAGGGCCTGTACCTGCCGAAAGTGATCGTTCGTACCCACGGTGTGGAACATGAATACCTGCTAAGTGCCGACCTGCTTAACTCGAAAGAGTACGGCAAGCTGGCATCATTGTCAGAAGCTTTGTTCGAACTGCTTGAAGAGTCTGCCTACGTACAGCGTGGCGAGCGCAAGCAACCGGTAAGTAGTTTCAAGGAAGCATTGGAGTGGTTGATTAAAGAGTCCCGCCGCGGCCTGTCGCTACAGCGATACAAAGGTCTGGGTGAGATGAACCCTGAGCAGCTTTGGGAAACCACTATGGATCCTGAAACGCGCCGTATGATGCAGGTAACCATCAACGATGCAGTTGCTGCGGATGAGCTGTTCACAACACTCATGGGTGATCACGTAGAGCCGCGTCGTAACTTCATCGAGGCGAACGCCCTGAATGCGAACCTGGACGTGTAATTAACAGCGTACCTTGATTCAGCTTAGAAACGCCGCACTTAGTGCGGCGTTTTTTTATCTTTGCCATCTTGCTAGAAATGACTTTCAGTAACAAACCGTAGGGGAGGCGGGCTACTCCCTAAGTTTGAACGCAATCAATATTGTTCTTACACTACTTTTTTACCACTATTTATGTCCTTACTGCCCGTCCGTTATTGCGTTGGTGGATGCACGGATAAAAAATTTTATTGCCGGGGTTGGAATCGCGTTGTGATGACCCTATATCTATTTATGAAGAGCAAGGTGCCATAGATTGGGCCTGCGACCGGCTTGTCCGCAGAAGGAAAGCCACTTCGACAATTCAATCGTTTAATATATTGCTTCATAAGAAGGATAAAGTTTATGCGTAACCTAGATTTCACTCCTCTATACCGCTCTGCTATCGGCTTCGATCGCCTATTCAACCAAATGGAGAAATCGGCAACCAACGCAAATGCCGGTTACCCGCCATACAACATCGAACAGCAAGATGAAAACCACTACCGTATTACCATGGCTGTGGCAGGCTTTGCCGACGAGCAATTGGATATTACCCAGCAACAGAACAAATTGATTGTGCGTGGTACCCGCGAAGCAAATGGTGAGGCAGAACGCCAGTACCTGTACCAAGGCATTGCTGAGCGTGACTTTGAGCGTAAGTTCCAGTTGGCTGATTATGTAAAAGTGGTCGGTGCCGAGATGGAAAACGGCCTGCTGCATATTGATCTTGAGCGCGAGATCCCTGAAGAGCAGAAGCCGCGTAAGATTGCGATCAACGGTCGCCGCCTGCTTGAAAGCGAGTAATCCCATATGGTGACAGTATTCCGTTAGAGGTGTGAAAGGTCAGCCAGCGTGCTGGCCTTTTTTTATTCTCCCTTTTCCTAGCCTTTGTTTTAATCGACTATCACTCGTTGGTGGATACCTCCGGCTCATGCCCGGTTAACCTTGAAGTAACGTTTAAGGGGGAACAGCCTGATCAGTTTCAAAGCCAGTACCTTGGTTAGGATGCTCTACGTTTACAAAGGCTACTTGGTAAGGATAGGTCATCCGTTCATCTCCGTAATTAGCTTAAATCCCTGTCTTCCTGTTTCACGTGAAACTTTGCTTGGAAAGATAAAGCTATCTAATAAAGAGCAAACTTCAAGAGAAGCCATTCTTCTTATACCAACAAACCAATGCGATGCTCACATGTTCGAGAAGACTAAACCTGAGAAGGGAGGGCAGGTGATGATGTTATCTGCACGGAATAATTACAGCTAATGGAGTACGAACAGTTTGCTCGTTAGAGATGGAGTCCTGTGTTATCAGCATCATGTCAATAAGGTGCTGGTGGGAGCATACTTAAATGCGTTTGCTTTTGTAGCAAGCCACCTTGTTTATTGAGCTCTTTTGTTGGTGGAGAAAACAAAACAGGCTACCCGAAGTAGCCTGTATAAATTGCATCGATGTAAGCACTGGAGGGTTAGTGCTCCTGGTAGGCTTTTTCTACTTCCTCAGCAATGATAGCAATGCCCTTACGCATTACCTCATCCTCTTGTACGTAGTTCATCCGCAGGCATTCGTGGCCGTGCTGCCAGTCGTCATCAAGGCCAATAAAGAAATATTCCCCTGGCACAATGAGCACCCCCCGGGCTTTCAGGCGGCGATATAATTCCATAGTACTGATTGGCAAATCCTTGAACCATAGCCACAGGAACATCGCGCCTTCGGGTTTGTGGATCCTAAATCGGGAGTCAGTAATAGCCTGTTGTAGCATTTCTACCGCATGCTTGGACTTGCGCAGGTAGAAAGGTTTGATGACATCTTCACTGAGGCGCATTAGGTCATTTTGCTCAATCATCTTGTAACCGATAGCTGGGCCGACACTGCCCGGTGCCAGGCTCAGTACGCCATTCATGTTCGCTATCGCTGTAGCAACTTCCTCGCTGGCAACCACAATTCCGCAACGGACACCGGGCAAGCCCAGTTTTGATAAGCTCATACACAAGATAGTGTTGTCGTTCCAGAATGGAGTGACATCTTCAAAAATAATGTCCGGGAACGGCATGCCGTAGGCGTTATCAATGATCAGTGGGATCTGGTGTTCACGTGCCAACTGGTCAAGGTGGTGGATTTCTTCGTCGGTCAGGACATTCCCCGTGGGGTTGGTCGGGCGCGAGGCACAGATGGCACCGATACTGTCATCAACCACCAGGTGCTTGAAGTCCACATGGTATTTGAACAGGCCATTTTCAAGTAGGCTGATTTCAGGCTTGTATGAGATAAACATCTCTTCGCTCAAACCCGAGTCCCCATAGCCGATGTACTCCGGTGCCAATGGCAGCAAGATTTTCTTCTTTTTGCCGTCTTTGAACTGGCCAGCCAATAGGTTAAACAGGTTGAAGAAGGCGCTTTGGCTCCCGTTGGTCAGCGCGATATTCTTGGCACTGATGTCCCATCCGTAACGGGATTTTAAAAGTTCGGCGAGGGCATTGATAAAAATATTTTTGCCCTGCGGGCCGTCGTAATTGGTCAGTGCCTGCGTCAGCTCACCCGTTGCCGCCATCTGGCTGCAGATCTGGTTGAAGTACTCTACCATTTCAGGGATTTGGGCTGGGTTACCGCCACCGAGCATGATGGCATCGGGGTTGCGTAATCCATCGTTCAAATCATCCATTAACTGGGTGATACCTGAGTAGCGGGCGAACTTGTCACCAAATGTAGAAAACTCCATCTTTACTTCTGACCTCGGGGCGTTGTGTTTATCTTATGCGATATGGTTATGGTTTATGTTGTGCTGTTCGTCAACATACCTTAACAAAGCGTTTTATTAAACCCTTTGTAACACTAGATTCCCTTCCCATCATTTTGCTGCCATCTCAGAGAGGATCTCTGCTTCAATTCATAGTCTAGCTGCGCAGGTTCTGATATTGATTACTATATTGTTCCACGTGAAACGGTGTAGATTTGAAGTGCTATTGTTACTGCGTTTCACGTGAAACAGCGAAGTTGGCGCTGGGTTTAATTTGGCTGGGAACATGATCTTTGTTTAGGAAAGGAAATAGGTGAGGATGAATACTTCGAGGTGCGGCAACGGCCAAAAAAAGCCCCGGGTTAAACCGGGGCTTGAGATTACAATTAGCGAGTTCGCGATTACTTTTGTAGTAGCGAAATATCAGCCACTTTTAGGAACTCGTTACGTAGCTGGTTCAGCATAGTCAGACGGTTCACTTTTAGTTTCTCGTCATCGGCCATAACCATTACGTTATCGAAGAACGCATCAACTGGCTCGCGCAGGTTAGCCAGCTCAGACAATGCTTGCTGGTAATCACCTTCGGCAAAGACAGGTGCAAGCTGTGCTAGTGTTGATGCAATATCAGTCGCCAATGCTTTCTCTGCATCTTCAACCAATAGGCTGCTATCTACATCTGCCGCCAGCTCACCGTCAAATTTCGCTAGGATGTTACCTACACGCTTGTTAGCAGCAGCCAGTGATTCAGCAGCATCTAGAGAGCGGAAGTGGGTTACCGCTTTAACACGCTTGTCGAAATCAGCTGGTTGGGTAGGACGTAGTGCCAGTACCGCCTGGATAACATCCACGCTGTGGCCTTCGTCCTGGTACCAAGCACGGAAGCGGCCTAGCATGAAGTCGATCACTTCGTCTGCCACATTGGCGTTAGTTAGCTTATCGCCGAATAGTGATTGCGCTTTGGCAATCAGGTCAACCAAGTCTAGGTTGTAGCCTTTCTCAACGATGATGCGCAACACACCCAGTGCAGCACGGCGAAGGGCAAATGGGTCAGAGCCTTTAGGAGCCTGGCCAATACCAAAGATACCCACTAGCGTATCTAGCTTGTCTGCCATTGCAACGGAAGCTGAAACACCAGTGCTTGGTAGTTCGTCACCGGCAAAACGTGGCATGTATTGCTCGTTTAGTGCTAGTGCCACTTCTTCTGCTTCACCATCATGGCGAGCGTAGTGCATGCCCATTACACCCTGGGTATCGGTAAATTCGAATACCATAGAGGTCATTAGGTCACACTTGGCTAGCAGGCCAGCACGCTTGGCGTTAGTCACATCGGCATCGATCTTCTCGGCAATGTAACCAGCTAGCTCTGTGATACGGTCAGTCTTGTCTTTGATGGTACCCAGCTGCTTCTGGAAGATAGCCGTTTCTAGTTCAGGCAGACGATCGATCAGCGGGCGCTTACGGTCGGTGTTGAAGAAGAACTCTGCATCAGCAAGGCGAGGGCGGACAACTTTCTCGTTACCTTCGATGATTTGCTGAGGATCTTTCGAGATGATGTTGGTTACGAAGATGAACTTCGGTACCAAGTTGCCTTCAGCGTCGTAAACCGGGAAGTACTTCTGGTCACCTTTCATGGTGTAAACCAGCGCTTCAGACGGAACGTTGAGGAAGTCTTCCTCGAAAGATGCAGTCAATACTACTGGCCATTCAACCAGAGACGTGACTTCTTCGACTAGCTCATCTTCAAGGTCAGCTTTACCACCAACCGCTTCAGCTGCTTTCTGGGCATCCGCTAGGATGATAGCTTTACGTGCTTCGTAATCAGCCATTACCTTGCCGCGCTCTTCCAGGATAGCTGGGTACTGATCGGCATTGTCGATAGTAAACTCAGCTTCGCCCATGAAACGGTGGCCACGGATAGTGCGTGCAGATTCAACGCCCAGAATTGTACCAGGGATCAATTTGTCACCCAGTAGCATGGTCAGGGTTTTAACCGGACGGATAAACTGGGTGTCTTTGTCGCCCCAGCGCATTGGCTTAGGGATTGGCAGTTTGGCTAGGGCATTGGCCGCCATGTCACATAGCAGTGCGTCAGCCGCTTGGCCTTTGACTTCTTGCTTGAACAGTAGCCACTCGCCTTTGTCGGTAACAAGACGGTCAGCTTGGTCAACGGTAATGCCGTTACCACGCGCCCAGCCTTGAGCCGCTTTGGTTGCATTGCCTTCAGCATCGAATGCCACAGAGACAGCAGGACCACGCTTTTCAACCACCTTGTCAGGTTGGTTTTCAGCAAGGCCAGCTACCTTTAGCGCAAGGCGGCGAGGGGAAGCAAACCACTTCACACCCTGGTGTGGGAGATCCGCTGCTTTTAACTCAGCTTCGAAGTTGGTCGCAAACGCTTCAGCCAATGTGCGTAGTGCCGTTGGCGGTAGCTCTTCGGTACCAAGTTCAATAAGGAAATTGTGTTCAGCCATGCGTGATCCTTACTTGTCTGTTTTGCACATTGGGAAGCCGAGTGCTTCACGTGAAGCATAGTAAGCTTCAGCCACTTGCTTGGTGAGGTTACGGATACGCAGGATGTAGCGCTGACGCTCTGTAACAGAAACAGCTTTGCGTGCATCAAGAAGGTTGAATGCATGGCCTGCTTTTAGAATACGTTCGTAAGCAGGTAGCGGTAGAGGTTTCTCTAGTGCTAGTAGCTCCTGACACTCTTTCTCGCACTGGTCGAAGAAAGTGAAAAGGAAGTCTACGTCTGCGTATTCAAAGTTGTAAGTCGATTGCTCAACTTCGTTCTGGTGGAAGATATCACCGTATGTCACTTTACCTAGCGGGCCGTCTGTCCAGACTAGGTCGTACACCGAGTCAACACCCTGGATGTACATTGCAAGACGCTCGATACCGTAAGTGATTTCGCCTGTTACCGGCTTACACTCAAGGCCACCGACTTGCTGGAAGTAAGTGAACTGGGTCACTTCCATGCCGTTTAGCCATACTTCCCAGCCAAGACCCCAAGCACCTAGTGTTGGGTTTTCCCAGTTATCTTCTACGAAACGGATATCGTGGACTTGGGTGTCGATGCCAAGGGCTTCTAGTGAACCTAGGTATAGCTCCTGGATATTGTCCGGTGATGGCTTGATGATCACCTGGAACTGGTAGTAGTGCTGAAGGCGGTTCGGGTTTTCACCGTAGCGGCCATCAGTAGGTCGGCGCGATGGTTGTACATACGCTGCTGCAATAGGTTCTGGACCCAGAGCACGAAGACACGTCATAGGGTGAGAGGTACCTGCACCTACTTCCATGTCCAGAGGTTGCACAATAGTACAACCCTGTTGGCCCCAGTAATCCTGCAGCGCGAGGATCATGCCCTGAAAGGTTTTAATATCGTATTTCTGCATTGTCAGCTTCGCGTGATTAATGGATTGAGAGATTTTTAGTAACAATCCAGTATACCTCGGCAGCCTCGTAGCTAGTAGGGGGAGTGCATGTTTTTTGGCCATCTTTGGTGAATTTGCTTAAATTAATAGGCTTGGCTTGTCAGGGTATGAAGTTTTTTGACATTGTTCTGATATCAGCTCTCTGCAGGCAGATACAATATTGCCGCCAATGAACAGCTTTGGCTTGCCAAAGACGCTGCACACAATGACATCGGCCTAGAGCCGAGAATAAGAAAGGTAAACAATATGGATTTGACTAATCGCGCTAAATCTAGCAAATGGATTCGTAACCTGGTGTTTGCTACGGCAACGGCTGTGGTTGCGACAGGTTGTTCAACAACTAACCCTTACACAGGTGAAGATCAAACAGCGAAAGCGACCAGTGGCTCAATCATTGGTGCGGTGGCTGGTGCTGCTATCGGTGCTGCGTCTTCGAGCAAGAGCGACCGTGGTAAGGGTGCCCTGATTGGTGCGGCTTCCGGTGCTGCGCTGGGTGGCGGTATCGGTTACTACATGGATGTGCAGGAAGCTGAACTGCGCAAACAACTGCAATCTACCGGTATCAGCGTAACCCGTGACGGCGACAATATTGTCCTGAACATGCCTAACACCATTACCTTTGGTGTTGATGACACCGCGCTGAGTGGCCAGGCTAAGAACGCCCTTAGCAGTGTGGCCTTGGTGGCCAAAGAATACGATGAAACCATGCTAAATGTTTACGGTTTTACTGATAGTACAGGTGCGGCATCTTACAACCTACGCCTGTCCCAGGTTCGTGCTAGCGAAGTAAGTAACGAGCTGATGCGTGGTGGTGTAGCCAGCAACCGTATCGTGACCAAAGGTATGGGTGAATCACACCCGATCGCGTCTAACGAAAACGAGCAGGGCCGTGCCCAGAACCGCCGAGTAGAAATCGTGCTGTCTCCTCAAGGTTAATTCCACAAGAATTATCTTGGTTGGAAAAAGGGCCCTAATGGGCCCTTTTTTGTACCTTGTACTTAGCCTGAGCTATGTGTAGAATTGCCGCACCTTTGGGGAGTAGCCTCTTGTCCTGACAAGACAAGCGTCAACATAATTGAAGCAAAATCTTCATGGCGTTTGTGACTCACGTTTATCCTACTAGTGAGTTTGGCGAGACCATCGGTAAACCAGCATGAACCGGGGTGGGGCATGTGCGTTTACCTGTGGTTTTTTTAAATTTTCCTCGCCCCGAAGAGCATGTCGTGAGTGTTTTAGCTATCTCTATTACGTCGGTTGCCTTGGCAGAAATTGGCGATAAAACCCAATTGTTGTCTTTGCTGCTTGCTAGCCGCTACCGCAAACCAATCCCTATTATTCTGGCGATCTTCTTTGCCACTATTGCCAACCATGCATTGGCTGCCTGGCTCGGTGTGGTTGTTGCTGACTACCTAACGCCAGAAGTACTTAAGTGGGTATTGGTGGTGAGCTTTGTCGTTATGGCCGGCTGGATTCTGATCCCTGATAAGCTCGATGATGACGAGGAGATCTCCAACCGTGGGCCGTTTGTCGCGAGTTTCATTGCCTTTTTCATTGCCGAGATCGGTGACAAGACCCAAGTCGCTACGACTATGCTTGGCGCGAAATACAGTGATGCACTGATGTGGGTAGTATTGGGGACGACGATTGGTATGTTGTTGGCCAATGTACCAGTAGTATTGATCGGCAAGTTGTCCGCTGATCGTATGCCGTTAGGTTTGATTCGAAAGATCACAGCGGCCTTGTTCTTCGGTCTTGCTGTTGCCGCCGCGTTCGGCATGTAACTTTCGCTAACCGTGTTCCACGTGGAACATCCCGGTTCACAAGCTAAGATGACACTATGATAACAACCACTTAAATTGTGAGCATGGCAGCAGTGCCGGGGAAGTTGGCGTGATATGTTGGTACCAGTACCTTTGGACGGTTGCCGCTGTATAGGAGGGGGTTATGAACCGTTTTCTTGCAATATCGCCCCAGAGTCAATTCTGGTTATTCAACTTTGCGTTGGCGCTGAATATTCTTGGTATGGTATTGACAGATATGTGGTTGCCGATGGTGGTTGGTGCCATTGTGACGACGTACCTCTCGGTAGATGCCTTGGTTAGGCTGCGTTATGTCCTGCCGATGAAGAAGGAAATCCGCGAACTTCGCCACGAGCTCGATAAAGCTAACCGCCAACTGCGAGATTCTTACCGTAATGAGGATTGAGCCTTGAAGGTTCCCGAATAGTAAAAAGGCAGCTCGATGAGCTGCCTTTTTTTGATCGGTTAGTTGGTGCCTTTTCTTATTAAGTATCGGTAAGGCAGGCTGTCGGTGTCAGCCGCAATCAGGGTGTGATCCATGAATCGGCAAAAACTTGGAATATCCCTAGTCGTAGAAGGGTCATCGGCAGTGACGAGCAGGGTATCGCCTTCGGCCATTTTCCTTACGGTTTTACGCACCATCATCACAGGCTCCGGGCAGCGAAGTCCTTCTGCTTCCAAGCTGTGGGTGGGATTGTCAAAAATAGCGGTCATAGCATCTACATCTTCTGTTGAAGACAGTGATCATACTTATGGGCAAGAATTAATCAATAAGGGTTGGCAAATCAAAACAAAACGTGTAACGTTATTAACAAGTCATTAACGTTTGTCTTCTGAAGGATTAGGAGGAACTATGTTGACTCAGATGGATCGCCTGACTATTTACAGCGTACTTTGCTTCATTACGTTTTGCTCTCTGATGCTACGTGCGCCGAATGAGACCAGTTTTATTGCGCTTGGTGGTTTGATTGCCGCCGCGCTAGGACTTTGGCTAGAGCTCACCAATTCTCCCGAGCTCGAGGAAGAAGAAAGCTAACACTGCACATCTACTACACTCCCCCAGTTTTCTTGGGCTTCCCCGCTTATATAGCGGGATTTTTTTTATCTGGACGATAAAATAATACCAGACTGAGTCATATCCTGTTTGGAATGACGCCAAACTTTCCTGCCAAGGTAAGCCATTGTGGAATTAGAAGACATCTATCGCCGTGATTTGAATTTGCTGGTGGCGTTGCGGGTACTGATCGAGGAAAGCAGTGTCAGCAAGGCTGCGACCCGCTTGAACCTGAGCCAGTCGGCCATGAGTCGGGTGTTGGGGCGATTACGCGACTTGCTAGGCGATCCGCTGTTTACCCGTCAGGGCCAACACTTGATCCCGACCGAAAAAGCACTGGAGTTCGACCGGGCATTGGGTGAGCCTTTGGAATCCCTGCGCCAGTTGTTGTCTCCGGTCGAATTTGACCCGCGTAGTTGCGATCAGACCTTCGCCATAGCGACGACTGATTACGCCATGCAGACCATATTGCCGTTTGCCCTGCCGCGTATATATCAGGAGGCACCGGAGGTCTCGTTTGAGTTCTTGCCTCTACAGCATGACAGGTTGGCCGATCAGCTGACCTATGAAGGGGCTGATCTTGCGATTTGCCGTCCGACCGGGCCGGTTGAACCACTGCGCAGTGAGATATTGGGGCGCGTGGGTGTATTGTGCCTGCTCTCCAAGCATCACCCGTTGGCCGACAAAGAGATGAGCCTGTCAGATTATCTCGCTCATCCCCACGCGATGATTGCAATTAGCGACGGGGTAAAAGCACTGATTGAGCAAGCCTTGGTAGGTCAGCCCAAACGCAAGATGGTCTTGCGAGCCTACCACCTGGAGGCGGCATTGGCGATTGTCGATACCATGCCGCTGATCATTACCGTGCCTGCGGATTTGGCTTACCTGGTTGCAGAACGCTACGACTTGGTGGTCAAACCCTTGCCGTTTGCCTTTACGCCGTTTGATTACTCGATGATCTGGCACCCGCGCTGCGAACATTCGCCAGCCCAGGAGTGGTTAAGGGCGATTGTCAAAGAGGAATGCAGCCGACTGATCGCCAAGCGTATTGATGATATGGGGTTGGAGTAAATAGTAGAAAGCCGGGATAAACCCGGCTTTAATAATTTGTGTTACGTTCGCAGTAGCCGTTACAGCTTGATCACGACACGGCCGGTGACCTGGCCATTGGTAATGTCTTCGGCATACTGAGGCGCGGCATCAAGCTCAACTTCAGTACAAGCCTGCTCGTAGAAGCTCTCTGGTAGTAGCTCAACCAGTTTTTCCCACGCTGCGATACGCTTTTCAGTTGGGCACATTACCGAGTCGACACCCTGCAGGCGTACGTTACGCAGGATGAACGGCATAACGGTTGTTGGCAAATCAAAACCACCTGCTAGACCACACGCGGCAACTGCGCTGTTGTAGTCCATTTGTGCCAGTACTTTCGATAGTACTTTGCTACCAACGGTATCGACAGCACCTGCCCATACTTGTTTTTCTAGCGGGCGTGCTGGCTCTTCGAACTCGCTACGGTCGATAACACGGCTAGCACCAAGTTTCTCCAGCAGCGGACCATTTTGTTCAACACGGCCAGTGACAGCCGCCACTTTGTAGCCGAGTTGGGCCAATAGGGTTACCGCGACCGAACCTACACCACCACTGGCGCCGGTCACTAGGATCTCACCGGCTTCTGGTTTGATATCGGCATCCAGTAGCGCTTGTACACAAAGCATGGCGGTGAAACCGGCAGTACCGACCATCATGGCTTTCTTGCTATCCATACCGGTTGGTAGGGGAACGAGCCAATCCGCTTTCAGGCGGGCACGCTGTGACATACCGCCCCAGTGGTTTTCACCCACACCCCAGCCAGTTAGCACGACTTTGTCACCGGTTTGGTAGCGTGTATCTTCAGAGCTGACGACAGTACCGGCTAGGTCGATACCCGGCACCATAGGGAAGTTGCGGATGATCTTACCTTTACCTGTGATGGCCAAGCCGTCTTTGTAGTTCAGGGAAGAGTAATCAACATCGATCAGGACATCACCTTCAGGAAGGTGGCTGTCGTCCAACTGTTCGATTGTCGCAATTGTTTTTTTCTCTTCTTGGTTTAGAACCAGTGCCTTAAACATAGGGATGCTCCGAATTAATACAAGCGTCTTAAGTGGTTATGAGTGTAGACCTGAAATAACTATGAATAAAATGAAAGTTAGTCATTTAATCTATGTAAAGTACACATGTTAGGTGTAGATCAAAAAAAGCCCGCCGGAGCGGGCTTTTTTTATACGCAAAGATTACTCAACCCGTTCAAAAACAGTGGCAATCCCCTGGCCTAGACCGATACACATTGTTGCCAGCCCGAACTGGACATCGTGGTGTTCCATCAGGTTGATCAGGGTGGTGGAAATACGCGAGCCCGAGCAGCCTAGTGGGTGGCCGAGGGCAATGGCCCCACCATTGAGATTGACCTTCTCTTCTACCACATCCAACAAACCGAGATCTTTGGCACATGGGAGTGACTGGGCCGCAAAAGCTTCGTTGAGCTCCACCATACCGATATCTTCAATGGATAGACCGGCGCGTTTCAACGCTTTCTGGCTGGCCGGTACCGGTCCATAGCCCATGATGGATGGATCGCAGCCGGCAATCGCCATCGCCTTGACCCGGGCACGAATAGTCAGGCCAAGGGCCTTGGCTTTGTCTTCGCTCATTACCAACATGGCTGATGCGCCATCCGACAGGGCCGAGGAAGAACCGGCAGTGACGGTACCATTGGCAGGATCGAATACCGGGCGTAGTGCCGATAGTGACTCTGCGGTTGTTTCCGGGCGAATGACCTCATCATGGTTCAATAGGGTCAACCGACCATCCGCATCATGGCCTTCGGTTGGGTAGATCTCGTTGGCAAACCGGCCCTCGATGGTCGCGGCATGGGCTCGTTGGTGGGAGCGGGCGGCAAACGCATCTTGCATTTCACGGTTGATGCCGTGCATCCGGCCGAGCATTTCGGCGGTAAGCCCCATCATGCCCGCAGCCTTGGCGACGGATTTCGATAGTCCCGGATGGAAGTCGACACCATGGTTCATTGGTACATGGCCCATATGTTCAACACCACCAATCAAACAGGTATCAGCGTCACCCACCATGATGGCGCGGGCGGCATCGTGGAGCGCCTGCATCGAGGAGCCACACAAGCGGTTGACGGTCGTCGCGCCGACAGTGTGGGGAATACCGGCCAGCAACGCCGCATTTCGGCCAACGTTGAAGCCCTGCTCGAGTGTTTGTTGGACACAGCCCCAGTAGATATCTTCGATACTGCCAGGGTCGACCTGTGGGTTGCGAGCCAGCAGGCCTTTCATCAGATGGGCAGATAAATCTTCAGCGCGTACATGGCGGAAAGCGCCGCCTTTAGAGCGTCCCATCGGGGTACGGATACAATCAACGATTACAACGTTATTCATTTTCAATTCCTCATCCTTAAGCCATGGTTACGCGTTGCTCGGTACTGGGTAGTAACGGTCGTTTTGCTCTGCTTTCTCACGCAGGCCTGCCGGTACTTCGTAAACGGCACCAAGGTGGGCATAGCTATCAGCCAACTGGACATAATTGGCAAGGCCGAGGGTATCGAGATAACGGAAAACACCACCACGGAATGGAGGGAAGCCGAGGCCATAAACCAATGCCATATCGGCTTCTGCCGGGCTGGCAATGATCCCTTCCTCGAGGCAGCGCACCACTTCGTTGATCATTGGGATCATCATTCGGGCGATGATCGCTTCGGCATCGTACGGTGTCGCATTACCGGTTACCGGGGCAATTAAATCACCAACGTCAGGATCCGCCGTTTTCTTCGGCTTGCCCTTGCGGTCGATACTGTAGGCGTAGAACCCTTTGCCATTCTTCTGGCCGTAGCGTTCATTTTCGAACATCACATCCACACCGTCTTTGTAGTCTTTGCCCATACGCTCTGGGAAGCCTTCGGCCATCACGGCCTGGGCATGGTGCGCGGTATCAATACCGACGACATCCAAGAGGTAGGCAGGGCCCATTGGCCAACCGAACTGTTTCTCCATGACTTTGTCGATCTGCTGGAAGTCAGCTCCGTCACGCAATAGCAGGCTGAAACCGGCAAAGTAAGGGAATAGCACGCGGTTGACGAAGAACCCCGGGCAGTCATTGACCACGATAGGGGATTTGCCCATTTTGGCGGCATAGGCCACCACGCGGTTGATGGTTTCATCGGATGTGTGTTCGCCTCGGATGATCTCAACCAGCGGCATGCGATGTACCGGGTTGAAGAAGTGCATGCCGCAGAATTTTTCTGGGCGTTTGAGCGACTTGGCCAGCAAGTTGATTGGTATAGTGGAAGTATTTGAGGTGATCACTGTATCGTCGCCCACCAGGCCTTCGACCTCACCGAGCACGGCGGCTTTGATTTTCGGGTTCTCGACCACGGCTTCTACCACTACATCGGCCTCTTCGGCACCAGCATAATGCAGGCTCGGAGTGATCCCACCGAGTACTTTAGCCATACCAAGACCATCAATACGGCCGCGTTCGAGTTGTTTGTTCAATAGTTTAGCCGCTTCACCCATGCCCAAATCCAGTGAAGCGTCGCTGATGTCTTTCATCAATACCGGTACCCCTTTGAGGGCGGACTGGTAGGCGATACCGCCCCCCATGATCCCAGCACCTAATACCATAGCCTTGCTGGTGGGTTGTCCGGCTTTAGCCGCTTGCTTGGCTTGGCCTTTGATGTATTGGTCGTTAAGGAAGATCCCGACCAGTGACTGGGCTACATCGGTTTTGGCAAGAGTGACGAAATGCTTGTTTTCAATCTTCAGTGCTTCATCACGCTCACAACGGGCTGCTTCCTCGATGGTTTTGACTGCGGCCATCGGCGCGGGGTAATGAGGGCCGGCTACTTGGGCTACCATACCCTTGGCCATGGTAAAGCTCATGGTCGCTTCGATTTTGTTCAGCGCCAATGGTGCTTTTTTCTGTGCTCGGCGGGATTGCCAGTCCAGTTTACCGGCGATGGCATCTTTCAGCATAGCCAGTGCTGCAGAGTGCAGTTGCTCTGGCTCGACAACACCATCCACAATACCGAGTTTGAGGGCATCGAGGGCTTTCTTGTCTTTACCGGCAGTAATGATTTCCATTGCCGAATCAGCGCCGATCAGGCGTGGCAGGCGAACGGTACCACCGAACCCCGGCATGATACCGAGTTTGGTTTCTGGTAGGCCAATACGTGCTTTGCTATCTGCCAAGCGTAAATCGGTCGCCAAAATACATTCACAACCACCGCCCAGGGCGTGGCCATTAACCGCTGACAGGGTCGGAACCGGTAAGTCTTCCAATTTATTGAAGATGTCGTTGGCATGGGTGACCCACTGCGACAACTCCTCGGCAGGTTTGGCAAATAGGCCAAGGAATTCGGTGATATCAGCGCCTACCACAAAGGCATCTTTGCTTGAGGTTACTAGTAGCCCCTTCAAATCACTCTGATGGTAGAGCGCATTGAGGGCTTCATTGAAGCTTTCCAGGGTTTTGAGGTCGAACTTGTTGATTGCGCCGGGTGCATTGAGGTTAAGCTCGGCGATGCCATCTTCCAGATAGCGAACGGATAGGGTTTCACCTTGGTAAATCATCTTCTATCTCCATGAGTTCCAGTCTGTGCCGGATTTGATTTAACTGGTTTGACCTGTCAGTAGGTTAAATAATAGTCTGAACCTGTTGTGCAACGATTACAATACCTATTTTAAACATTTGTTTAACTTTTGGTGTGGTTGAAAGCATCACTGGATGTGGTTTTTGAGTCTTTGTGCAGCTTGTTTGCTTTATTTTCAGTTGCTTAATGGGGTGTTGGGATGAAAGGGGAGAGGTGGTGTTATGTTGTTTTTTTGTTGTAATGAGTAAATTATAGATAGCAAGGCGCATATTTTTATGCTCGGAGCGGTAGTTGTTATTCCACCAAAGGATTTTGTTTTTATTCATTCCCTTTAGCCCTTGTCCTGTCCAGTGGATACAGCAACTACCGGTGATATGGTATCCTGAGAGATTCCATCAATAACAGAGAAATACGGCAGCATATGACCGTCAGTGAGCCTTACCTGATCCCGGCTAGCAGTGCGACTTTCGAAGAAGAAATCAAGAAAAGCCGCTTTATTACCTATCTGGCACACACTCCGAGCGTCGAGGCTGCCAAGGCGTTTGTCCAACACATCAAAGATAAGCATCATGATGCCAGGCATAATTGCTGGGCATTTGTTGCCGGGCGGCCCGAAGACTCGATGAAGTGGGGTTTCAGTGATGACGGCGAACCATCCGGAACGGCGGGAAAGCCGATCCTGGCCCAACTGAGTGGTTCTGGCGTTGGGGAGATCACTGCAGTGGTGACCCGTTACTCGGGAGGAATAAAACTCGGTACCGGTGGTTTGGTCAAAGCCTATGGTGGCGGGGTTCAGCAAGCGCTAACTGTGCTACAAACCAAAGAAAAGTTAATAACTTCAGAACTGCTGATCAGCTGCGAGTATAATCAGGTATCGCTGGTGGAGTCATTGGTGACAGAGTTTGCCGGCCAGCAGGTTGAAGCGGACTATGGCCAACAGGTCACTTTGGTGATTGAACTTGATCGTCGCCAGGTCGAGGCATTCAGTGCGACACTTTTCAGTCGCAGTGGCGGGCAGGTGAGTGCAGTCGATCGTTCAGAGCCGTCCTGTTAACTTTTCACTACTATATATGAGAGCCGATTAGGCAATGCAATTTCGTTCCATAATCCGGATTGTCGGGCTACTGCTCGCCTTGTTCAGTGTCACCATGCTGGCACCAGCCCTTGTGGCATTTATCTATCGCGACGGTGCTGGTCTGCCATTTGTCGTGACCTTTTTCCTCCTGTTCGCAGGCGGTGCATTGCTATGGGTGCCTAACCGGCACTATCGTAGGGAATTGAAGGCGCGGGATGGCTTCCTTATTGTGGTGCTGTTCTGGACCGTAATCGGCAGTGCCGGTGCTGTTCCCTTCATCCTGGCCAAAACCCCCGATCTCTCAGTGACCGACTCCTTTTTCGAATCTTTTTCGGCCCTGACTACCACAGGGGCGACCGTGATTGTCGGACTGGACTACCTACCTAAGGCGATATTGTTCTATCGCCAGTTGCTACAATGGTTTGGCGGTATGGGGATCATTGTATTGGCCGTCGCCATTCTACCGGTACTGGGAATCGGTGGTATGCAGCTGTACCGGGCTGAGATCCCGGGGCCGGTCAAAGACAGCAAGATGACACCGCGTATTGCCGAGACCGCCAAGGCGCTGTGGTACATTTACCTTGCCTTGACGATTAGCTGCGCCTTGGCCTTCTGGTTGGCTGGAATGACAGCATTCGATGCCATAGCCCATAGCTTCTCGACGGTGGCTATCGGTGGTTTTTCTACCCATGATGCCAGTATGGGGTATTTCAACAGCCCGACGATAAACATGATCACCGTGGTGTTCCTGCTGATTTCGGCCTGTAACTTCTCATTGCACTTTGCGGCTTTTGCCAATGGTGGCATTCACCTGCGAACCTATTGGCGTGACCCTGAATTCCGGGCTTTCTTTGCATCCCAGTTGATTTTGTTCCTGATCTGTTTCGGCATGCTGCTCAAGCACCATTCCTATAACTCATACCATGATGCGTTTGATCAGGCGCTGTTCCAAACCGTGTCTATATCAACCACGGCAGGCTTTACCACAACCGGGTTCTCTGAATGGCCACTGTTTTTGCCAGTCTTGCTATTGTTCTCATCGTTTGTCGGCGGCTGTGCGGGATCGACGGGTGGCGGTATAAAGGTTATCCGGATGTTCCTGCTGTTGCTGCAAGGGGTCAGGGAACTCAAGCGATTGGTTCACCCGAGAGCGGTATATACCATCAAGGTCGGTAATAAAGCTCTACCACAGCGAGTTGTCGATGCGGTTTGGGGATTCTTCTCGGCGTATGCTTTGGTGTTTGTGATCTGTATGTTGGCCTTGATTGCTACCGGTTTAGACGAACTCACGGCATTCTCCGCTGTTGCGGCAACCTTGAACAACCTGGGCCCGGGTCTGGGCGAGGTGGCGGTGCATTTTGGTGAAATTAACGATCCTGCCAAGTGGGTGCTGGTCATCGCAATGTTGTTTGGCCGCTTGGAAGTCTTTACCTTGCTGGTGCTATTTACTCCTACGTTTTGGCGTAGTTAACAATTGATAAGGAAACATCGTGGAAAAAGTCTTATTACTTCATTCGAGCAGCGATGGTCAAACCATCAAAATTTTGCACCATATAGAGAAGACGCTGGGCGAGGGGTATCAGTGTGAGTTGGCTGATGTCAATGAGCTACCAGCCGTTGCTTTCGACCAGTATGACCGTATCTTGGTGGGGGCTTCTATTCGTTATGGCCACCTTAATAAAAAGCTGTATCAATTTATCGATCAGAACCTCGCGGCATTGAAGCAACATAAAGTTGGCTTTTTCTGTGTAAACCTGACAGCCCGTAAAGAAGGGAAGAATACACCTGAGACGAGTGTCTATATGAAGACGTTCCTCAAGAAGTCGCCATGGCAACCCGCTTTGCAAGCCGTTTTTGCCGGAGCATTGCGTTATCCACGGTACGGTTGGTTTGACCGAGTGATGATCCAGTTCATTATGCGCATTACTGGTGGTGAAACCGATACCAGTAAGGAAGTCGAATATACGGATTGGCAAAAAGTAGAGGCGTTTGCAGACCAGTTCAAAGCCTTTTAAGCTGGCTTTTTGATGGTTTTGGCTGTTTTTTGTTCGAACTGTCAAGTTTGGTTGTTTTTTTTAAAAAAGACCCTTGCCAACGTGATCGAACTCTCTATAATGCCACCTCACTGACACGGAGCACGGCAACTTAAGCCGCTAACCAATCAGTATTGTTCTTTAACAATTTGACCATGCAATCTGTGTGGGCACTCGTGAAATGAT
>NZ_JACSOF010000006.1:0-74260 GCF_014349205.1 Photobacterium sp. BZF1 | reverse complement strand
GAATAAATACCCTCAGACAATCTGATTTAAGAATAACCCCCTATTTCTCTATGCATCGCCATATGGATAATAATCAATCAAACAAAGAGAATGTAAACCAATCGTTAAAATGATAAATATTTGTTACTACGTGAGCGGTTATAAAGCCAATATAGTTGAAATATTAAAAAGCCGCAGAGTTATTACCCTACGGCTTTATATTAATCAGCATGAGTTGGAGCTAAAGTACATCAAATACTAATTTCATTCCTGATAAGAAAAGGAAGAGATAGCAAAGCCTATATACAACATCTTGGCTCACCCTATGTAGCAACCATACGCCCATATACACGCCAACGGGCGCGAGTGGCATCAGCACCATCGCCGTCATTAGGTTGGTGGTATCAAATTCTCCCAGCATACTGTATGGGATCAGCTTCGCCAGATTGATAATGCCGAACAACACAGCCATCGTGGCTATCAAAGTCACTTTTTCCAATCTCAGTGGCAATAGATAGATACTCGCTGGGCCACCACCGGCATGAATAGCAGTACTGGAGAAACCACCTAGACTACTCCACCACCATGCACTGGCTTTACCGGGCTTTTTATCTTGCTGACTGCCACTTAGCACATATTGCAAACAGAACAGCAGTGATAACACCCCAATCAGCAGTTTGAGTCCTGCTTCAGGTGTGACGCTAAGGAACAGCCCTGCTAACAACACCCCTAATAAAGAACCAGGCAGCATTTGCTTGAGAACAGAATAGTCAGCACTGCGGTAGTGCTGCCTAACCGCAAATGCGTCCATCACACACAGTATGGGAAGCAAGATGGCGGCAGCTTGCGTTGGCGATACTACAAGGGCCATCAGGGGGACCGCAATGATCCCCAATGCCCCGCCCAAACCGCCTTTACCAATCCCATAAATCAATACAGCAGGTACAGCAGTGATATAAAACCAAGGATCGGTAACTATCATTTCAAACCTTACATACAATGTTCAGCAAGATAACCACGGCTTTTCGCCATATCCACCTTAACATGTTCCAACTGAGTGACCGCCCGCTCTTGCTCGACGACAATCCAACCCTGATAATCAATATCCTTCAATACCTTGAAGACATTAGAAAAGTTGATACTTCCCTCACCTAGCGGACGAGTGAGCCCTTTACTGAACGCATTGGTCATGCCACAGCGATCGCGCATTGCGTTATGTAACTGCTGGCCGTCGACATCTTTGACATGCAGGTGTTCCAGACGCATGGCATAACGACGAATAAACTCTTCAGGTTTCATCCCATCGATAAACAAATGGCCAATGTCCAAGCACAAACCTAAACGTTCTGCAGGAATAGCACTCAACACCGAAGCGATCTCATCGGAAAACGCGACAAAGCCCCCCGAACTAGGATGAAGCAAGGTTCGTACACCTTTTTCTGCAGCCATCTCTGCCACTTCTGAGATAGTTGATATCATTGCCTGCAACTGTTCCTGCTTAAGCCTTGGTGCAATCACACCGTGCCCGACATAGGCATCTCTTGCAGTATTGGCGCGATCCATGATTATTAGCTTACCAACCCCTATGGCGCTGAGTAAATCAATCACCCGGCGTGCTTTGACAAGTATTTCCTGTTTGGAATCCGGGCTACTGAAATCACCATGAAGGTTACCAGCGCAAACTTTCATTCCTCTTACTCGCAGAGAGCTCGCAAGAATTGCCGGATCTTCAGGAAAGTATCCAACGGGCCCAAGTTCAATCCCTTCGTACCCCGCTTCACGGGCTTCCACCAACACTTTCGCCCAGCTAGGGTTTCCGCCTTGCTCTGAATTTTCTACTCCCCATGAGCAAGGTGCGCACGCTATCTTCATTGCCATAATGACATCCTCTACATGACAAACTACTAAACAATATTCTTTTGCAGACTACCTACGGGTTAAATGAAGCCTTTTTCAACCAAGAACTGACGGCTTTTCTTAATATCGGGTAACGTAGTGTCTGAATGACGCGGATCCCGCTCTTGTTCAATGGTGATCCAGCCATGGTAACCAATGGATTCCAAAGCATGGGCTACTTGGTCATAATCGACCGCACCTTCACCCAGCGGGCACATCACACCGTCGGCACAGGCTTGCCAAAAGCCTACCTGCTTCTCGATGGCTTGCTGCAAACGCTGTTGGTTTACGTCTTTGAAGTGGACATATTCCAATCGTTCTGCATATTCAACCAAGCTCTTGGCGGGATCCATGGTTGCGTAATAAAGGTGGCCGGTATCAAGGCATAGGCCAACTTCGTCAGCAGACAAGTCAGCCAGCATTCGATCAATCTCATCCCGGTACTCGATATAACCGCCGGCATGTGGATGGACAACAGCCCTGATATCATGGCGCTTGGCAATCTCGGCAATATCCCTGATGGTGCCCATCATTTGTGCCCAGCGCACAGCATCTAGTCTTGGTGCTTGCTCTGGCATGCCGGCATAGCGGCTTCTGATGTCATTGACACAATCGATGATCACCAGCTTTTCACAACCAATTTTTTGCAGTAACCCACACAAGCGTTTGGTTTTATTGATGATGTCTTCATAGTTACCAGATTCGGACAGAGGCTCGAAAATGGTACCCGCACAGATTTCCAGCTCTTTGACATACAGCGCTGTGTTTACCGTATCGGCATCGAGTGGCAAAAAACCGTAAGGCCCCAACTCTGTTCCGGTAAAACCACCCAGCCTTGCCTCTGACAACACTGTCATCCAATTTGGGTTATGTGGATTATCGGAAGATTCAACACCCCAACAGCAAGGTGCACATGCAATTGAATAACTCATAGTTCCACCCTCAAGTGATCCATTAACTGAATAAAATTAAATTACAGCCAGACTAATCACTCTGTAGTCGAAATGGCGTGACCAAGCGCGCATCTTATTTTTGCATTTTCGCAAATCAGATTTGAATCTATGCCTATAACACCCTCAAGCCTCCCGCCCATACACTGTTGATAACAAATCACACTGAAACAGGAAGTTGTATGGAATCTGTATACATTGTTGCCGCAAAGCGCACCCCTATCGGCAGCTTCAATGGTGCCCTCGCCCCAGTCTCTGCACCTCAGTTGGGAGCTACCGCCATCAAAGGGGCCTTAGAGCAATGTCATCTCGATCCAAGCCTGGTTGATGAGGTAATTGCAGGTAATGTCCTAAGCGCCGGTATCGGCATGGGCCCTGGCAGACAAGCAGCGGTATTAGCAGGCATTCCTGAAACCGTACCTGCTTATACCCTGAATATGATCTGTGGCTCTGGCATGAAAACCGTGATGGATGGTGTCAGCCATATTCGAGCCGGTGAGGCTGAGATTGTTATCGCCTGTGGAATGGAAAGTATGTCGCAAGCACCTTTCATTTCTGCAAACCCACTGCGTGATGGCGTAAAGATGGGCCAACTGACCCTTGATGACTCAATTATCAAAGATGGCCTAACCGACGTGTTCAACCAATACCACATGGGGATCACCGCAGAGAACATTGCCGAACTTCACGAACTAAGCCGTGAAGAGCAAGACCAATTTGCCCTTTCCAGCCAGCAGAAAGCGACAGCAGCTATCCAAGAACATGGCTTCAGCGATGAAATTGAACCGGTCAATGTCTCCCACCGCCGCCAGCAATACAATGTCAGCATTGATGAATACCCAAAAGCCGATGCGACTTTTGAAAAACTACAAAGCCTTCGTACCGCCTTTAAGAAAGATGGTACCGTCACTGCCGGTAATGCTTCTGGTATAAATGATGGCGCATCCGCCATTATCCTTGCTTCCAAGGCTGCTATTGAGCGCTATAACCTCACCCCAATGGCAGAGATCGTCGCTTGCGGCCAAGCAGGCCTTTCGCCAAAAGTAATGGGACTCGGCCCTGTGCCTGCTATTGCCAATGCCCTCGACAAAGCCAAACTGACACTGGCAGATATCGAATGTTTCGAGCTTAATGAAGCGTTTGCAGCCCAAGCATTAGGTGTAATGAAAGAACTGTGCGAAAAGCACGGTGTGGATAGGTCTTGGCTCGAATCCCGCACTAACTTAAATGGCGGTGCAATCGCCCTTGGTCATCCTCTGGGGGCTTCAGGCAACCGTATCCTGACCACATTGATTTACCAACTTGAACGCTCACAGCAAACCTATGGCTTGGCCTCCCTCTGTATCGGTGGCGGTATGGGCACAGCCGTGATTATCCGTCGATGCCAGGCCAATAAATAGGAGCCAATGATGAAGAAATCTATTACTGCCAGCGAGATCGCCAACCTACTGCGCGATGATATGACCATCATGATCGGTGGCTTTATGGCCAACGGGGCACCTGAAGGACTGATTGATATCATCCTTGAGTCAGGAATTAAAAATATCACCTTGATTACTACTGACACCGGTACACCTGAGTCAGGATCTGGCCGTCTAATTAAAGCCAAGCGTATCGGCAAGCTGTATGCCTCTCATATTGGCACCAACCCAGAAACCGGTGCCCAAATGAATAGTGGCGAGCTGGATGTTGAGCTCGTACCGCAAGGCACATTGGCCGAGCGCATCCGTGCTGCAGGGGCTGGCCTTGGTGGTGTCTTGACACCTACTGGCCTCGGTACACTGGTTGCTGAATCCAAGCAAGTCATTCAAATCGATGGCAAAGACTTCCTACTGGAAAAACCGCTACGAGCAGATCTTGCTTTGATCCGTGGCTCCGTTGTCGATACCAAAGGTAACACCGTCTACAAAGGCACAACCCAGAACTTCAACCCATTAATGGCCACAGCCGCAGAGACTGTCATTATCGAAGCAGCAAGCTTGGTCAACGCTGGTGACATTGCTCCAGAAGCCGTACACACACCAGGACTGTTCATTGACCACATTTACCAAGGAGCCTAACCATGACAATTCAACGAGAAAAGCACCAGATCCGACGCATGATTGCATGGCGCGTGGCTCAAGAGCTCCATGATGGTGACGTGGTAAACCTCGGTATCGGCCTTCCAAGCCTGGTAGCCAATGAGACTTCATCAGATATCGAGATCCTACTGCAAGCCGAAAATGGTCTTATCGGCATCGGAGAAATGCCAGATGAGACAAATATTGACCAAGACCTGGTCAATGCCGGTGGCCAACCGATTACCGCCACAACAGGCGCATGTACTTTCCACAGTGCGGATTCATTTACCATCATCCGTGGTGGGCACGTAGATGCAACGGTACTGGGTGCATTGCAGGTAGACCAGTTCGGTAACCTGGCTAACTGGATCATTCCTGGCAAAATGGTACCGGGTATGGGCGGTGCGATGGATCTTGTGGTTGGTGCCAAGAAGGTTATCGTTGCGATGGAACACACCGTCAAGGGTAAACCAAAACTGCTCAAGCATTGCTCACTGCCGCTCACCGCAGCCAATCAGGTCGATTTGATCGTGACTGAAATGGGGGTCATCAAGATCACCGAACAAGGCATGATGTTGACCGAACTGGCTCCGGGCACCACCATTGATGAAATACAGGCAGCGACAGAAGCAGAGTTGATCATATCACCAGACTTGAGAGCAATGCCGATCCCAAGCGATCTTTAATATCGGCACTTCTTGCCTGAAACAACACCGAGAGCTCATTCATAAATGACTCTCGGTGTTACTTTATTAAGGGTTCACGCCCTCGCATACCCCTCATTCTTGCAAGAATGATTTCGTTTGAACCACATATCCTGCCCTAAGCGAATTGCCAGCGAAATAACGACCGCTGCAAAGCACACCCACAAAGCCATATAGTAAGTAAAGTACTCACCGAGAATACCAATAGCTAAACTAGCAAGTAGCAAACTAGCTTGTATCGCATTAGAGAACAAAGTAGTTGCTGTTCCCACTTGGCCTTTCATCATGTCTTGCAACACAACCATACCCAGTGTCGCTATCGAGCCAACAAACAAACCATTGAGTAACTGTAAGGCTAGCAGTGCCGATTCGGTGTTAAATATTGCCATACCTGCAAAAAACAAGCAGCCAAACATTACGCCGTTATTTAACAGTCGGTGAGGCCCCCACTTAACGGTCAGTAGCCCAATCCCCAGCATAATGGGAATTTCAAACAAAGCTGCTAATCCCATCATATTTCCAACCAGGCCACTTCCATAATCGAGTTCATGAGTAAGGTATAGAGGGATGGTTGTTAGGTAGAGGTTGTTGGCAAGAAACATCAAAACTAAAGACACCAAGAACACTAACACCGATACTTGACGATACCAGGGTTGGAACGACCGCTCTGATGATTCTTGGGCATCATAACCCTTAGCTTGAGTTTTTTGGCTGCTGGGCAAAGTCAATACAATAAACAAAGTCACTATTCCGCACATTGCTGCCAACAAAAAAGTTAACGTGAACCCATACTTTGATTGCGCCATGAAAGCCATTGGCGGGCCGCATACCCAAGCCAACGCAATACTTGCGCGCATAGTATTAAGAAAAAGTGTTCCCTTCTCACCCAAATGCTCATCAGCGTACTCCCGCCCCATGGCAAATACTTGGGGAAAGGCCGCGCTGCTAATACTCGTAATCGTGACGACGACAACCAAAGCGTGCCAATATTCCCTATTCCAAGCAAAGAAGAAGGCAGTAACGATATAGCAAACGAATGCCACTATGATGAGCCTTTGACGACTTGTGCCGTTATCGGAGTAAAAAGCCATGCGCTGGGAAACCACAATGGCACTTAGGACACTACAAACTAAGTACAAGCTGATCTTAAATGGTGTTGCTTGCAATGCTTCTACCAGATACAAGGTCGTGAGAGGAAATAGAAAAGCACCACCTAAACCAGAGAAAAAAGTTGTCGCGACAAAGCATATAATGGGGCGATTGATTAACATTCGAAAACCTTAAGCAAGAGTGTGACTTAATTCACAACAAGTCTACAGCGGCTATCTACTTGATGTTGTATCCTTCCTCCATTTCCTAATACTATTCATTCACAATGGTGTGACGTTATGAGTGCATTATATTAGTTAGCTTGTTCTGCTCAGGATAAGGCACCGAAATCAATGAAGCCCTACATAGAAAAAATCAATCCAGACAGTAATACGACATGGCGATTGGAACACTATCTCTCTTTAGAAGAGTCTTATGAGCTGAAGTGCGATTGGCATTACCATCACGAATATGAGTTGGTCCTGTGCCATGATCCAGGGGGAGCCGTTCAATGCACTGCAGTCAGTGGCGATCACTGCTACGAACAAGCTCACAATACATTGGTTCTATATGGGCCAGGGTTGCCCCATATGATGTCAGGTTATGTTCATGCCAAGAAAGATATGCCGGTCAGTAACCATATTCTTTGGTTTGATCCTAGGTGGATTGAAAAACTCATCCAAGCAGAACCCGCACTGCAGCTACTAAACAATACGCTCAAACGCTCAAACGCTCAAAAAATGGAATCAAGTTCAGCCAGCAATGTGCCGAACAAGTCTCAAAGTTACTCCGAGAAACCCAGCAACTCTCCCCTGCTCGTCAATTTAATCATATTGTAAATATCTTACTTTGCCTTGCCGAAGATGATTATGCACAGTCACTCACATCAAGCAGCTACAGCTATCACTTGCCTGATGATGGCAGTAGTCAGCTAAGCCGTTTAAAGAAGCTTCAATGTTATATTGAAAAAAACTATCAAAGGCAGATAAAGATTATAGAGATTTGCAATGAGCTTCACATGAGCGAAAGTTCTGTTTACCGCCTGTTTGAACGTCACTTTATGGAAAGTTTTGCCGACCATCTCAAGCGCTACCGAATAGGAAAAGCTTGCGAGAAAATCATTAATACCGAATTACCTATTGCACTCATTGCTGAGCAGACAGGTTTTGCCAATTTGTCTAACTTTAACCGTCAATTCAAACAACAAAAGCGGATGACACCTAGCCAATTTCGGAGCATGTTCCGGCACAACCGCACAAAGAAAAAAGCCAACGCATAAGCGTTGGCTTCACTCATAGAAATATTGCTGAATTAAGCTTCTTCCGGTTGGCCTTGCAACACGTTAGAGACTTCAATTGGCAACTTTTGCATGACATAGTCACCTGGTGCAGCGCACTTAACTGGGAAGTTATCACTACCTGCAGAGCGTGCATCAACCACCTCAGCCTCTTCAAAGCCTGCCATCCACTCGTTCCAGTGGCCCCACCAAGAACCTTCTTGGCGTTTAGCCCCTTTCAACCATGTTTCAGGTTCGGCCGAAGCCTTATCGTTAGTCCAGAAGCCGTACTTGTTCTTAGCCGGGTGGTTAACAATGCCGGCAATATGGCCAGACTCGCCCAGTACAAATGTGGACTTACCGCCAAGTTTACGTGCACCACGGTAAGTACCCTGCCACAACGCAATATGATCTTCTTGAGTTGAGATAAAGTAAGTAGGGATCTTGATCTTCGCCAGATCAATATACACACCACCCACTTTGAACCCTTTCGGATCAACAAGACGGTTTTCCAAGTAGAACTGGCGCAGCAATGTGCTGTGACACGCTACCGCTACATTGGTACTATCACCATTCCAGTACAGCAGATCGAAATCGATCGGGCTGTTACCTTTCAGGTAATTGTTAATGTAGTAGTTCCAGTACAGGCTGTTTTCACGCAGCAGGCTGAACGTGACGCTCAAAGAGCGGCCATCCATATACCCTTTCGCTTCGTTCTGCGCCTCAATGGCCGAGATGATCGGATCATTGATGTAGGCACCAATTTCTCCCGGTTGGGAGAAATCCAACAACGTAGTAAAGAATGTCGCCGACTTAATACGGCTGCGCATACGCTTAGCCGAATAGTAAGCTAATGCCGTTGCGAGTAGTGTACCGCCAATGCAGTAACCCGCCGCATTGATTTGCTTCTCACCAGTGATGTCTTCAATTACATCAACGGCTTTAACCACGCCATCAACAACGTAGTTGTCGAAATCAACATCGTACATGCTGGCATCTGGGTTACGCCAAGACATCATAAATACTGTATGCCCCTGCTCGACCAGCCAGCGCACCATGGAATTCTTCTCGCGAAGATCCAAGATATAGTACTTGTTGATAAACGGCGGCACGATCAAAAGCGGTGTCGCGTTGACTTTTTCAGTCAGTGGCTTGTATTGAATCAACTCGAACAGGTGGTTTTTGTAGACAACATCACCGGCGGTGTTTGCTACATTCTCACCTAGCTGGAAAGCCGCATCATTGGTCATGCGGATTTTCAACACATCGGCACTCGACTGCATGTCTTGCTGAAGCAACTCCATCCCTTTGATCAGGTTTTCACCATTACTCTCAACCGTCAGCTTCGCCAGCTCAGGGTTGGTGGTGATAAAGTTGGTCGGCGACAATGCATTGATCGCCTGACGCGAAAAGAAGCCCAAACGCTCTTTCGACTTCTCATCAAGCCCTTCAATCGACTCGATGGACTCTTTCATCTTATTGCTAAACAGCAAATAAGATTGCTTGATATAGTTGTAAAACGCCTCATTTTCCCATGCAGGGTCCGTGAAGCGCTTATCATCTTTTTCGGGCTGAATAAAATCTGACGTATCGCCACTTTTCATGACGACATTTTGCCAAATCTTCATTTGGTTTTCCCACCAGTCCATTTGCAATTCGGCAATGACGGCTGGCTGCGCTGATGCTTTTTCGATGAACTTGGTCGTATCTTCCAAGCTAACTTCATTGAGCGCTTTATTAAGGGGGGTATTCATGGCTGCCTTGCCTGAATCCAGCTCCTTCCACCACATCTGGTTCATTTCTTGGAGCTTGGCAAAGTAGTCCGAAAAAAAGTTCTGGTTCATGCCAATGACCTCTAATTTTGGACTAAAAATGCCGCCCCGGAGCGGGGGCGGCAGAGTGGTCATTTTGATTAAGCTGGAGTAACTTGCTTTACGTTTTCAGCCACTAGCTCTTCAACTTCAGACTTGAAAGACTGAGCAATTGCAGTGAACTTGTTGCTGTCATCGATTAGCTGCTGAGAAAGCTTAGTCAATGTTTCTAGCTGCTGGCTGTTGTAAGCAGCAAATGACTGAACGTCTTTTACTTCGCTAACAGCTTTAAGCTGAGATAGGCCAAGGTCGCTGTAAGCGCGAACAGCGGCAAGCTGAAGCTCAGTTAGATCTTCAACGTTCTTAGTGAACAGCTTGTTGAACTTAACGTATGGTGCAAGTGATTTTTCAGTCTGCTCAGAGAAAGATTTAAACATTTCCGTATACATAGCTTGTTTCCTTCATTAAAAGAATGATTGAGTACCTGTGCCATGATGAATACAGGTACTGGTTAGCTTTACAATTGAATTAGACGCTCTTCAGTACAATTGCTGTACCCATACCACCACCAACACACAACGTGGCAAGGCCATGCTCTGTGCCGCGACGGCGCATTTCGTGAAGAAGGCTGACAATAATACGGTTACCTGAAGCACCCAGTGGGTGGCCCAGTGCAATCGCACCACCATTTACGTTGGAACGCTCGGCCAGATCTTCAACTGGAGATCCAAGCTCGTCGGCCAACTCATGTAGTACACCTAGTGCCTGACCCGCAAAGGCTTCGTTGAATTCAAACAGGCCAACATCAGCGATATTGAGTTCTGCTTTATCTAGTGCTTTAACCACAGCAGGGACCGGACCTAAGCCCATCACCTCTGGAGCAATACCCGCTTGGGCATAGCTCTCGATTTCTGCTAGCGGAGTTAGGCCATATTTTTCAACAGCAGCTTCTGAAGCAACGATAATTGCACTTGCACCATCATTGATACCTGACGCATTACCTGCTGTAACAGAGCCACCTTCTTTCTTGAATGCCGGGCGAAGTTTCGCCAAACCTTCAATACTTGCGTCCGCCTTTGGATACTCATCGGTATCTACAACACTGGTTTTTCTTCGAACAGTCACTTCTACAGGTGCAATTTCACCTGCGAACTTGCCTTGTTCGATAGCAGCCACTGCTTTTTGCTGGCTTGCAAGTGCAAAGTTGTCTTGTTGTTCGCGATTAAGGCCCACTTTGGCAACAACATTTTCAGCTGTTACACCCATGTGGTACTTATTGAAGACATCGGTTAGACCGTCAGAGATAAGAAGATCATCCAGGCTTAGTGAGCCCATTTTCTGACCATCACGGATTGTGGCTGGTGCACAGAATGGAATCTGTGACATGTTTTCTGCACCAGCAGCGACAACAAGTTCAGCATCACCGGCCTTGATATGAGCAGCAGCATCCATTACCGCTTTCATACCCGAACCACATACCATGTTAAGGCTGTACGCTGGTACTTCCTGAGGGACGCCGGCATAGATAGCAGCCTGACGACCAGGACCCATACCTTGTCCAGCACCAACAACATTACCAAGAATAACTTCATCAAGGTTTGCTGGGTCAACCTTCGCTTCTTCCAGTGCGGCTTTAATTGCCACAGCAGCTAGTTGTGAAGCAGGAACTGATTTCAGCGCACCATTGAAACTACCGATAGGCGTACGTTTAGCCGCAACGATATATACTTTTGACATGATTTTTTGCGTCCTTTCGAAATTCAGAAATTAAACCATTAGTGCATGTACAAGCCGCCATTCACAGACAGTGTTTCGCCTGTGATGTAAGCAGCAGCATCGCTCGCCAAGAAAGTGACCGCTGCTGCAACTTCAGCAGGAGCAGCAAGACGCTTCATTGGGATCTCAGCTTTAATGCTATCTAGTACTTCTGGCTTAATTGCTTCTACCATTGGTGTACCGGTGTAACCTGGGGCAATGGCATTAACAGTAACACCTGAGCGTGCACCTTCGGCAGCCAGTGCTTTGGTGAAGCCGATCATCCCTGCCTTCGCAGCGGAGTAGTTCGCCTGACCGAATTGACCTTTAAGACCATTTACTGAGGAAATATTGATTACGCGTGAATTACCGTGTTCGCACATTGATGCAAAAAGCGGCTGAGTCACGTTAAACAAACTGTTCAAGTTTGTCGTGATTACATCACCCCACTGCTCTTTAGACATACGCTTAAACGTTGTATCACGTGTAATACCAGCGTTATTGACAAGCACGTCAATGTTACCTTCCTCTTGCAACAATGTTGCCAATGCTTCTGCACAATAATCAGCATCTGTAACATCTAGCGGGAACAAACGAACCTGCTCTTCTGAATAATTATTCTCTTTAAACCATTCTTTAGCTTTGGCTTCACCGCTTGGGAAATATGTGGCAATCACACGAAAACCCGCATCAACTAATCCTTTAGTGATCGCTGAACCAATACCACCTTTTGCACCAGTTACTAATGCTTTTTTACTCATTACAGAAGACTCCATTCCATCTTTATGATGACTTACCATCCCTAAAATCAAAAACTTATAATTGTTTTATCAATAAGGACCACTAACCAACGTAGGCTGTTTCTCAGCCTTATTTTTAATCTTGTTGCATCCTAGCGAGTGAAAAAGACACTTGGGTGACTTTTACATTGCACAAATATTATAAGAACACATGCTCATAGCAATATCAACACAGAGCATCAATGGTCGTACCAATATTCCCGCATAGAATCACGCTTATTTGCAAAGTCAGGATTAACAAATGAATGTATTAACAATGTTAATACATATAAGCACAATAAGTGCCAAGTTTTATATAAGTAAAAACAATGGTCTAGAATGAGATGAAAGCTGTTTTTTGACTTCCGTTAGTGCAGAAGCGCACTAACAAAGTGCAGTCATAGTCACCAAATTACAGAGGTATGACCTGTTTCAAGGGTTAAACAAGAGGTTATAAAATCACCAACTACACAAAGGTGCTGAACTTACGCCATCAAATTGAGTCTTAATTTTCATATTTGACTGTTTCATTTAAGGAAAATAGCAATCCATGTTGACAACGACTTTCCAACGCCTTCAATCTCACCTGAATACTCAGGTCATCGGTCAACCGAATCTTGTTAAACAGTTAATGATCGCCCTGCTTGCTGACGGCCATATTTTGGTAGAAGGTCCTCCAGGGCTAGCAAAAACTCGTGCTGTAAAAGTGCTGTCTGACAGCATTGAGGGGAATTTCCACCGCATTCAGTTTACCCCTGACCTATTACCTGCCGATTTAACCGGTACAGACATTTTCCGCCCAGAAACGGGGGATTTCACTTTCCAGCCAGGGCCAATCTTCAATGCCTTGTTGCTCGCCGATGAAATCAACCGGGCACCGGCAAAAGTTCAAGCCGCCATGCTAGAAGCCATGGCTGAAAAGCAAATCACTGCAGGGCGTAAGACCTACCAACTGCCAGAGTTGTTTTTGGTTATGGCGACCCAAAACCCTATCGAGCAGGAAGGTACCTACCCGCTTCCAGAAGCCCAATTGGATCGCTTCCTGTTACAACTCAATGTTGAATACCCTGACGAATCTAGCGAGTTGGAAATTTTACGCCTCAATAGGGGTGAAGCATTAGGTATCACTGCAGATGATCAGGTACAGATCTCTCAGCAAGATATCTTTGCGGCCCGTAAAGAAGTGCTCAATATCCACATGGCCGAAGAAGTTGAGCAGTACATCATTCGCTTGATCATGGCGACACGCCACCCATACAAATACAGCGAGCAACTTGCTAGTTGGTTACAAATGGGAGTAAGCCCGCGTGCAACACTTGCCCTTGACCGCTGTGCACGCGCCCATGCGTGGCTAAACGGACGAGACTTTGTCACCCCTGAAGATGTCCAGCTTATGGCCTACCCCGTGTTGCGCCACCGCTTGCTTCTAAGCTATGAGGCCCAAGCTGAAGCTGTCGCCCCTGATACCATTATCGAGCAGTTAGTTTCACAGGTTGCTTGCGCATGAACACACAGGATTTAACCCCAGCACTTCCTGCTCACAGTGATGGCGTTAACCTCTGTCTGGCTGAATTACTGCACTATAAAAACCAGTCAGTACGATGGTTACCCCCTGCGCAAAGTGTCTGGTCACAACTCAATGGCCAGCACCAAAGCCGCCACAAAGGTCGGGGAATGAACTTTGCCGAAGTCCGTCCTTACCAAGCCGGGGATGATATTCGCGCCATTGACTGGCGCGTTACAGCACGAACCGGAAAAACCCATACCAAGCTGTTCACCGAAGAGCGTGAGCAGCCGGTCATGCTGCTTATAGATGTCAGTCCCAGCATGAAGTTTGGCACCCAACTCTTGTTGAAATCGGTCCAAGCGGCCCATTTTTCGAGTTTACTGAGTTGGCTTGCCGTCAGTGAGCAAGACCGGATTGGGGCCATTGTGTTTAACGGAAACCGTCTCTATGAGTGTAAGCCCACGGCTCGTCAACAAGGACCATTAACGGTCATCAACGCTATCATTGCTGCCCATCAAGAATCTGACAGCAACCAATTCGATGGCAATCGCCTTAACTTTTCAGATGCCTTGAAGCACCTACATCACCTTTGCCCCAAAGGCAGTGAGATTGTCGTGCTCAGTGACTTTTATCAATTGAAGGAAAAAGACAAGCGACGTTTAAGCCAACTCCGTCAACACAACCGGCTTCAGTTCGTACAACTCTTTGATCCATTAGAGTTGGGGCAAACTTCATTCAATGGCATTGAGTTTGTCACCGATGATCAGCAAGCAACTTGGCTCGATTTTTCAGCTAAGAGTACCCGTGACAGCCTAAACCTGCAGTATGAGCAGCATCAGCAATTTATTCAGGAAATGTGCAAGAGCTTAGCTATCCCATTACACCACTTGTCTGCAGCCCAAACCTTAATGGAGCAATTAGGGCAATCTGGTTTCAAACCTTATAAAGGAGGGGCAAATGGCTGAAGCAACAACATTACCGACACTTCCACTTGCTGATATTCACCTCCCTGATGCTCCAGGCGTTTGGCCGCTTGCATGGGGATGGTGGGTCGCCATCTTGCTCGCTGTAATTTTGATAACTTATTTGGTGCTGGTGTTCAAAAAACATCAAAGCTACAACCTTGCTCGTCGAGAAGCCCTACAACAGTTGGCGTGTTTGAAATCTCCCGAGAGTTTTAATCAGGTTAACTTGCTTTTGCGTCAGGTGGCCATGTCATACCATTCCCGAGAATACGTTGCAGGTTTGACCGGTCAATCATGGCTGTCTTTCCTCGATCAGCACCTAGCGCCAAAAGATCAAGGCTTTACACGCTTATCCGAGATTTGGCAGAAAGGGCTTTTCTCCCCTGTACCATTAGAAAAAGAACAATTTGCAATGTGTTACCAACAAGCCAGGAAATGGATCCGCAAAGCCAAATTCCATACCCTACCGGATGTGTCCAAGGAGTCTGGTAATGTTTGAATTTACTTGGCTCTGGGCTTATTTGTTTCTCCCTTTACCTGCTGCCGTTTATTTCCTTAGTAAAACCAAAGCTCAGCCCTCGGCTATCAGGCTACCTAAATTGCCCGATGGACTAGGACAAAAAGCCAAAGTCAGCCGATGGCTAATCATATTCATGGCTGCAGCATGGATATGTTTGATAGGGGCACTTTCTCGACCGGTCTGGTATGGCGATCCAATAGAGATCAACCCAGATCACCGAGATATGATGCTCGCGGTTGACTTGTCAGGATCTATGTCGATCAAAGACATGATCACCGAAGACGGGGAAGCTATTGATCGTCTACAAGCTGTTAAAGATGTACTGCATCAATTTATCGGCAAGCGTAGTGGCGATCGTCTCGGACTGGTTTTGTTTGCCAACCACGCCTATCTTCAAACACCTCTAACCTTTGACCGGAATACCGTCCAGCAACAACTAGACCGGACCGTATTAGGGCTTATCGGCCAAAGTACCGCTATTGGTGAAGGACTGGGTATTGCAACCAAGACCTTCATTGATAGTGAAGCGCCGCAGAGAGTGATTGTTTTGCTAAGTGACGGTGCCAATACCGCTGGTGTGATTGAGCCACTGGAAGCTGCTGAGCTTGCCGCTCGCAGTGATGTGACTATATATACCGTCGGTGTCGGTGCTGAAGAGATGGAACAGCGTACCTTCTTTTCTACCCGCACGGTTAACCCTTCCCACGATCTCGATGAGAGGATGTTAACCCGCATTGCAGAAATGACCGGCGGGCAATACTTCCGTGCGCGTAACCCGCAAGAATTAGAACAAATTTATCAGATGATTGACCAACTAGAACCTATCAATACCGCCCAGCAAACTTGGCGGCCTCGACAGGAGCTTTTCCGGTTCCCTTTGGCTCTAGCTCTGTTGTTGTCAATCGTTATCGTTGTTATGAGAAAGCGTAATGGTTAGTTTTACATTCCTATATCCATATTGGCTAATCGCTTTGCTCCCATTGCTAATGATCTTGCCTTGGTTAGCGAAGAAGAAACATAAGCACGGGCTTATTGCACCACATCTGGCTGAAAAGCTGGGGCTATCTGCAAAAACTCAGACTAGGGCAGCTTTACCTGCTCTTGGGATTCTGTGGACTCTTGCTGTTGTTGCACTTGCAGGTCCAAGCTGGCAAAAGTCTCCGATCCCTGCTTTTAGCCTCTCAGGGGCTCGGGTCTTGGTCATGGATATGTCTCGTTCCATGTATGCCGATGACATTGTGCCAAATCGTCTCAGCCAAGCCCGCTTCAAGGCTCTTGACCTTCTACCCGGTTGGAAAGAGGGAAGCACAGGCTTAGTCACGTATGCAGCGGATGGCTATATTGTCAGCCCTTTAACCAAAGACAGTTCGACGTTAGCGAACCTTATCCCCCACCTCTCCCCTGAAATCATGCCGATACAGGGAAGCAATGCAGCGGCAGGTATCCAAGAAGCCATCAACTTACTCAAGCAAGCTGGCCACCAGCAAGGCGATATCATCTTGATCACAGATGGCCTCAGCCAAAAAGAAAGCCGTGATAGCAAAAAGCTTCTGGGTGAGAATCAATACCGCCTTTCTGTCTTAGGTGTTGGGACTACAGATGGAGCCCCCATCAGGCTGCCGGACGGGACACTGTTGACCAATAGCAATGGCAAAACAGTGATCGATAAACTTGAAGTCGCACCTTTGCGTGAACTTGCACGCGCAACAGGGGGGATTTTCCAACTGTCACAGCCGACCGATTTTGATATCGAAGCACTGATCAAAGCAACAGAGAAACCTGTCAGCAATAACAATAACGATGCGAGCAAAGAGCTTGAAGAGCGTATCAATGGTGGTTTCTGGCTATTGATCCCTATCGCTTTGCTTGCACTACTCGGTTTCCGCCGTGGCGTTGTTATCGCCGCTGTCTTGGTCCTAACCCCGGTTGATCACGCATTTGCTGCGTCATGGTCTTCACCGTTTACCAATAACGACGGTTTGGGCTATGAGTTATTCGAGCAGGAAAATTTCACTGAAGCTGCAGGGCAATTTTCTTCGCCACAGTGGCGTGGTGCCGCGCAATATAAGGCTGGTGATTATCAAGGGGCGATAGAAACACTCACTCCCCTCTCTGATGAACAATCACAATACAACCTTGCCAATGCCTATGCACAAAGTGGCGATTTAGACCAAGCTGAATCTCTGTATCAATCGATTCTGGAAAATAACCCAGAGCATCAAGATGCCAAGAAAAACTTGTCTTTAGTCCAAGCCCTAAAGCAACAGCAAGAGAAGCAACAACAAGAAAACCAACAGCAGGAACAAAGCCAGCAGCAAGATGGCCAGCAACAAAACGATCAGCAATCAGGACAAGGGCAGGATCAATCTCAGGGGCAACAGCAATCCCAAGATAACTCATCTCAGGGTGGACAAAACCAGCCGCAAAACAGTCATCAAGATCAGCAAAAGGAACAATCAGGCGATAATTCTGATTCTGACCAAAGCCGAGATCAAAACCAATCTAACCCATCTCAGCCGCAGGGTCAGCAATCTCAAGGTGACCCGCAAAATGGACAACAGCAAAGCGATCAGCAGTCAGAGCCAGCTCAAAGCCAGCCCAATGGCGAACAGAACCAACAACAGGCTCAAACTTCTGGAGAGCAGCAACAATCAGAGGAACAATCGCCGGCACAATCAGCTCAAGCTGAAAATAACAATGGTGATCAAGACGATGACAACAATGCCAATGCTGTAACCAACCCTCAGGGTCAGGAAACGCAAGAGAGCGTGACAGCCAGTGATCCAGTTCTGAAGAAATTAGAGCAGGTGCCGAATGATACCAGCGCCTTGATACGTGCTCAGCTTATTTTACAAGCTCGAGAGAAGCAGGCACCTGAAGCAACAGATAATTCTTGGTAAATATATGATTAGTAATAATATGTTTAGCTTTCAACGTACACCTAATGTGGGCAGTCACTGGCTGAAAATACTATTTTTAGGATGGCTACTCACGTTTTCAGTGTCTTCATACGCTGCCCAAGCCGTCGCAACGGTTTCCAAAAATATCGTTGGCGTTAATGAGGTATTCCAACTAACGATTAGCGTCGATGATAACGTCAACACCAATGCACTTGACCTCAGTGTACTCGACGATGATTTCAATTACGGCTCCCCATCAGTCAGTAGTGGCACTAGCTTTGTCAATGGCGTGGTCACTCGGCAAACCGAATGGAAAATTGCCGTTGCCGCCAAAGAAGTCGGGGAGTTTACCATCCCGAGCTTTCGTATCGGTGCCAGTATGACTGATCCGATTACCATGACGGTGATGAAATCAGCAAACAAGTCGACAACGAGTGCATCCAAGCCAGAAATTCGAATTGATGCGGAAAGTAATAAAGATCAGCTTTATGTCGGCGAAAGTATTCGCTACACAGTAAGGATCCGCATTGGTGAGCAAATGAGCCAAGCTGCGCTGCAGGCACCTTCTGGTGACGGTCTAAATGTGAAACAACTTGGTGAAGACCGACAGGTCGAAACTGTCCTGAATGGTCGTCGCTACCTGATCATTACCCGTGACTACCAAATCACTGCCAATAAGTCAGGCGATATCCTACTTCGTGGTGCCAAATTTACCGGTAACTTGATTAAAGGTAACCGTGGTTTTGGCTCTACTTTGCAGATCCCATTTGAACAACAAGCCGATGATATGACGCTCTCGGTACTGGCCAAACCTTCTGATTACAAAGGACTATGGCTGCCAACGGAAGCACTAGAGCTTGAACAGCAATGGCAACCTGACGTAAATGAAATTAAAGTCGGCGAACCCATTAGCCGTACTATCACCTTACGCATCAAAAATGCAGAACAAAGTACCCTGCCCAACCTGAATTTGCAGTATCCGAACTCTGTGCGAGTTTATGACGAAAACCCTGTCTATGGCAGTGATGACGATTTCACTTTCATGACTATCAAGCAAGTCATCATCCCACGCCAATCGGGGGAAATCACCCTACCCGAGCTATCCATTAATTGGTGGAATACTGAAACATCCCAGCAAGAAACCAGCAAGATCGATGGCTTAACATTATCGGTACTGCCGGGGGATCCAACTTCACAGGCATTCTTGCCGCCTCAAGCCTTGCAATCAGACAACGTTGAGCCTGAGGTAACGAATGTTCAGACAGAAATTGTCAAAGACAGTGGATGGTGGCCTTGGCTTTCCTTATGCCTTGCCATACTTTGGTTGGTGACATTAGTGCTGTGGCTCCTTGAAAAGAAAAAGCCCAGACAACAATTTCAACCATCTAACAAAGTCGCAAAGCAACAACAGCTTACACCTATTGAAGGGATGAGAGATGCTCTGGGGAAAAACCAACCGGTTCAGCTGCAAAGCTATTATCAACAATGGCTAAAACAGCACCCTAATCACCCGCTAACCCAAGAGTTGGACGAAGCCATACAGCACGTTATGCAGTGCCACTACAGCAAAAACAAACACCAAGTTAGTGACAAAGATAAGCAGAATGCACTGGCTGTTATGCAAAGGTTGAATAAAACAACCGTTACAGGTGCAAATGTGAAGTCAAGTGCACTTGAGCCAATAACTCCTAGATAACAGCACTTTATCGCTAACAAAGCCCACCTTCTGGTGGGCTTTTTAACATTCCAGCCTGTCTTACGGCTTCCTTGTTTAACAACCCGCTTCAGCTAAACGAATAGAATTAAAGGCTTCAATTTTAGCAGAAATATACTGTTAATTTTGTGTGAACCAAAAGTTTCTTTAATAGACTATGGAAATGTGCCAAAATTCCTGTTACAAAATGTGTCGCAGGCAAGATTTAATGCTTAGCGTCAAAACTATAAATATGCAGGATGTAATATGAATCAAACACAACCCTTTTTAGCCCGAGTCGCGAATGGAAGCCTGGTGGTACAAATACTAGTTGGTATTATCGCCGGTGTTGTCCTCGCACTATTTTCACCCGCTTCAGCTGTCAAAGTTGGTTTCTTAGGCGGCTTGTTCGTCAGCGCCCTTAAGGCTGTTGCTCCGATTTTGGTCTTCATTCTTGTCGCTTCTTCTATTGCCAACCAGAAGAAAGGCGCGCATACCAACATGAAACCAATCATCGTGTTGTACCTATTCGGTACCCTGATGGCATCACTAACCGCTGTAACCATGAGTTTCCTTTTCCCTACCACTCTAACTCTAGTTACCGGTGCAACTGGCGCAACACCGCCAGAAGGTATTACCGAAGTACTTAATACTTTGCTATTCAAGATTGTTGATAACCCAGTTAACGCCCTGATGACAGGTAACTTTATCGGTATTCTTGCATGGGCAATTGCGCTTGGCTTCGCCCTTCACCAAGCCAGTGATGCAACCAAGCAGGTATTCCACGATGTATCAAACGGCATTACCCTGATTGTTCGCTTTGTTATTCGCCTGGCGCCAATTGGTATTTTCGGTCTAGTTGCTAACACGTTTGCAGAAACCGGTTTTGATGCCCTATTTGGTTACGGCCACCTACTAGCGGTACTCCTAGGCTCAATGGCAGTTATCGCATTTGTGGTTAACCCAATCATTGTTTTTGTGAAAACCAAAGAAAACCCATACCCGCTAGTTCTACGCTGTATCCGCGAAAGTGGTATCACCGCATTCTTCACCCGTAGCTCAGCGGCTAACATCCCTGTAAACATGCAGCTATGTAAAGATATGGATTTGCACGAAGATACATACTCTGTGTCGATCCCTCTAGGTGCAACTATCAACATGGCTGGTGCTGCAATTACCATTACGGTTCTGACATTGGCTGCAGTACACACTATGGGTATTGACGTTGATGTTGCAACCGCTGTGCTATTGAGTGTGGTTGCTGCAGTTTCTGCGTGTGGTGCCTCTGGTGTGGCAGGTGGTTCACTATTGCTGATCCCTCTAGCATGTAGCCTGTTTGGTATCCCGAACGATGTGGCGATGCAGGTTGTTGCTGTTGGCTTCATCATTGGTGTTATTCAGGATTCAGCAGAGACCGCTCTTAACAGTTCTACAGACGTTATCTTTACCGCTGCTGCTTGTAAGGCAGCAGAAGCAAAGCTTGAGAGTGCAGATATCAAAACCGCTTAATCCAGCCGTTTTTATCAAGTTCTGAATCAGTATTAGCTACAACGAAAAAAATCCAGCACTTCGGTGCTGGATTTTTATTTGGAACATTTTGTTTGGAACATAGGGTTTGCTAACACAAACGACTATTTTTCCATTTCAAAGCCAGGAACAAACACTTCAACACGACGGTTTTGTGCACGACCTTCTTCAGTATCATTGGTCGCTACAGGCTCTAGTTCGCCGCGGCCTTGGGCAACGATACGGCTTTCATCAATACCGAAGTGATTACCTACATAACCAGCTACAACGGCAGCACGGTCTTCAGATAGTTTCTGGTTGTATTCAATCGAACCGCGGCTATCGGTATGGCCAACAACATAAAGCTGCGTATCTGGGTACGCCACAAGCTGCTGGGCAACAGGTTGTAACAGTTCAATATCACGCTGAGTCAGCTTATCACTGTCAAATGCAAATGGTAGGACAGCACCTACGGCCTCAACCTTCACAATCTCTGGGGCTACTGGCTCTGGCATTGGCTCTGGTTCAGGCTCAACTACAGGCACCGGCGCTGGTGCACCCCAGTGATAAACCAAACTCAAGCCATAGAAATGAATATCACTTTCACCTGGGGTCTGTGTGTCGCCCACCTGATTGTAATACTGGTATTCTGCTCGGGCTGATAAGGCATCATTAAAGAAATACTCAAGACCTACGCCAGCGGTGCCTGCCAAACCACTCTTGTCATCATTGATGACACTGTTGTCAGCATCGAAAACAAAACCACCGAGCTTACCGTAGATGTCAAACGAATCTGAAACTTCGTAGGTAAATTTACCCAACAGGTCAATACCTTGTACTTCAAAACCGTCAGAGCCGATGTCAGCTTGGCCTAGGTAAGTGTAACCACCTTCCAAGGCAAACCAAGAATTGAAGTTATACCCTAAGAAAACACCGCCGCCCCAATCGTCTTTGTCGGCATCTTGGCCTTTGATTACACCATCAAGACTGTCATACGTTGTTCCACCGACACGGGCACCCACATACCATGGATTATCTGTGGCAGCGTGAACAGCGCCGGATATCAACAGTGCAAGAGGAAGTACCTTGAAGACTTTTTTCATAACTAACTGTCCTTATTTATTATTTACCACTACCACATTAGGTGTAGAACAAAGAACAGTGTTTGTACAAATTTAGATAGCAAAATTGTTCAATAAAATGAGCAAATAAGGTGATCTTTTGCCCAGATTTTTTTCGAATCGTATCAAGCCAAAATCATGTTATTTAGATGTTTAATTTTGCTTGCTACTCAAACAGACCAATCTGACTAAAACCTAGGCGGTAAAGAATCACAAAAAAATCACGCACCATTGGTAGTATTTTGTCATTTAAAGGTTGGTGGCTGTATAAGCTGAAGCAAACCAGAAAGCATAGGCGGGAAAGTTGCATTCCTTTACCAATAATCCTAATGTCCCTATTCTTTTTCGGTTTTCAATGTGATCTATGCACAGTAAAATCATGTAACTTAGACACTGAATTATAACGACGCGCATTTATATGAAAGAAAAAGCTAAACCGCATGATCATCGCCCTTCTTTGTCGGTAGGTATTATTGGCGGTGGCATAGCAGGCTCAACCATTGCGCTCCGTTTAGCCGAGCTTGGCATCAAGACAGATATTTTCGAAGAAGGCACAAGCCTTGTGAACGGGCCTCCAATCTGTCACCTTCATGCCGGTGGAAACCTGTACCGTGAAATACCTGACGAGCAATGCGTCGCATTGCTCCAGCAATCTATTGACTCTTTGAAGGTCTTTCCACATACGGTTAACATTCGCCCGACCGTTATTGCAACGCCAGTGCATGATCAGGGTGATCCTAGTGAACTCCTGCCACGCCTTGAGAAGCTGCAGTCTGTCTACCGCCAGTTAGTAAGCGAAGACCCTTCGAACAAAGTGATTGGTGACCCTGACAGTTACTTCAAGCTTTATGACAAACAAGATCTAGAGACGCTTTCAAAGCTCGAGGTTCCATCTCAGCCTGCCAACTTTGATGATTGGATGATTCCGGTTGCGAAAAACCTTGAGCTAGGCAATTTCAAATACCCTATGGTGTTGGTTCAAGAATATGGTTGGAGTGTATTCCGCCTTGCGGCGACTGCAAACCTTGCTCTGGAAAAGCTAGAATCAAGCCATATTCATACCCAGAGCAAAGTCACCCATGTATCCCAACGGGCTGACTCTGGTTGGCAGATTGAGTACCAGAAGTTCGACCCTGCGACCCAAGATCATATTACCAACTTCCTTGAAGTAGATTATCTAATCAATGCCTGTGGCTTCCAGACCGGTGTCATTGATGATTTTGCCAAACAACATCGTAACCGCTTGGTTGAATTCAAAGCCGCGTATGTCACCCAGTGGCCAGAGTGCCAAGCCTATTGGCCTGAAGTGATCTTCCATGGAGAACGCGGTACACCTGATGGTATGGCGCAACTCACCCCATATCCTGACGGTTACTTCCAGTTACACGGCATGACTGAAGATATCACCTTGTTTAAAAAAGGCCTTGTCAAGAATACTCATGACAGTTCTCAACCAAAACTTGGCGACAGTTTCATTCGTAAAATAAAGTCCGGCTGGGAAAAAGACGAAATCGAGACTCGTACAACACGCGCTATCAACCATATGTCGCGTTTTGTTCCAGGCTACAACTCGGCCAAAGTCGGGGGCAAACCGTTATTTGGTGCCCAGCAAGTGCCCGGCGATGATATTACCTTACGAGCAGCCGATGTATCCTTCGCTGGAAGTCGCTACGCCCGTACCGAAATAGTCAAAGCCTCGTCGGCGTTGTCGGCAGCAAACAGTATTGTGGAGCAACTGCAGATCGAAGGCTTGTATGCAGGTGCTAGTCATTCGCAATCCATTGAGATGGCCTTTCCTGTGACACGGTCACTTACTGCGAAAAATATCGAAACCTATGCAGTTGAACTAGCCGACGAGCGAGAATACCCCGCAGCATTGGCTAAAACACTGTCTTTCGATTTAAAAAACTAAGCCTGCCACAAATCCAGTCTTTAAAATCAGGGGGGAAAGCACCTCCCCCTTTTTATCTACTCTGTTGTCATAAAAACGCTAACTACACAGCTTAAGATGTCTAACTTGATTTATCTTGGTAAAGAAAGATGACAGCAGACAAAGTCATTCAGATCTATTCACTTTTCCAACAGAGCGCCATAACAGTCTGGATTGATGGCGGTTGGGGAATTGATGCGCTATTGGGGCAACAGACACGAAATCACTCAGATTTAGATATTGTTATCCAAATACATGATGTGGAAAAAGCCATTCAAATTCTGCAAGAAAAGGGATATATAAAGCCGGCAGAGGCTAATGTAGGCGATCATAACTTTGTCATGATTGGTGATACCGACCAAATTGATTTTCATGTTGTCTGTTTTGATGATGATGGCAAAGGTATCTACGGACCACCAGATAATAACGTTTTCTATCCTGACTATGCGTTTGGACACAGCGGCGAGATCAAAGGATTAACCGTCAATTGTATCTCTCCAAAGTATCAGCTTGAAAGCCACAGCGGGTATGCACTGCGACCTTGTGATTTTCTGGACATACAACGGCTCTGTCAGGAGTTCCAACTTCCAACTCCATGCTGGTTAGAGCCGCTGAGTTAATAAAACACTGCTAACCAAACAGTATCTTGGCTAGGGTCGGTCCAAGATACACGGTGACGTTGATGTGCAGGGATATTAATATGATCGCCAGCTTCCACCGACACTTCATACATACCGTCTTCAAATAAGATTCTGGCGCTGCCTTTCACTACCATCACCCACTCACTCTCCTCTTGATCATACCATTCGTTTTCAGGGGTAGTATGGCCACGAGAAACAATACGCTCAATCCTCATCGAGTCTGTTTTTACGATATCTTCAAAAAGCTCTTCGGGTAATGACGCCGGAATCGCGGCAAACAGGTTTTCCATTCTCGCTCCTAAAGAAAAGGCGAGCATAAGCTCGCCTTTTCCCTCTTAATAAATCAGTTCGGTCTTGGTATTTCTATTTCAATTCGTTGGTTAAGCAAATCTAGCTCTTGTTCCAGAGCGGCCAATTGCGCTTGCTCTCCTTCAACCACCTTCAGTCGAGCCTCGTATTTGTCACAGTCGGCTTGTGACACCCAGTTCCAACTGGTACCTGACTTGAACTCATCACACGCTTGCTTGAATTCGGCTGCAACTTGTTCTGCTTTCTTAACATCAGTCTTGGCTGCCGTTATTTGTTTTTGCAACTCTAGTTGCTGTTGATACAACGCCTTTGAGTTGTCCAGTACTGCTTTTTGCTGTTCAGCCGTGTGGGTTAATTTCACCACCTGGGTATCGAGTTTTTTCTTGGTCACAGCCAAGGTTTTTTTCTCAGTCGTTACCGCAGCCACTTTCTTCTCAAGCTCGGCTTTCTGATCTTCAATCGCTTGTTGAGAGGTTTTTAGCTCGGTGCGCAATTGCTCAATATCCAGCGCGCTCTGAGTTTGGAATACTTCAAACTCTTGCTCAAGAGCCGATTTTTCAGCAATCAATTGTTGGTTCTTCTGCTGAAGCTGTTCAAATTCTTCTTGGGTTGGCCTCGGTGAACGATGCCAAACAGCGGTTGTTAGCAGACCACCCACAACCAAACCAGCAACTAAAGATATTTTCCAAGATGTCATATCGATATCCATAAGTATTGGAAATGTTTCCTGCCCTTAGCAGTTTTACAGCCAGTTACGCTGTAAAGCGGTGGCTATCTAATAAAAGCAATTACTGACTATTAAATTATCAGTGCAGAGAAACCTAATGTCAGATTTATATCAAATTTTCCGAAATTTCTATATAGCAAAGAGACTTGGAATTAGCTATCACTGCAAATTGAGCTTCAGATCACCTGGTTTTATCCAACCGGCTTTCCTTAGCACCTCGGAAAACATCAAAGTAAGAATTGCAGGTAAAACCAAGTGCAGTAAGATAATCACACTGTACATGGTCATGCTATCCCAACCCGCAGCCTCTAATGCAATAACAGTTTGGATTTGACCAACAAAGCCCGATGTACCCATTCCCGCCCCCAGAGGGGTGTTTTCAACAGCAAAAACCGTGGTGGCTATCGGGCCAAGAATTGCTGACGTCAAAATGGTTGGGATCCAGGTTTTATAATTCTTGATGATATTTGGCATTTGCAGCATGGAGGTCCCTAACCCTTGGGCCATCACCCCTGCCCAGCGGTTTTCACGGAAACTCATTACCGCAAAGCCCACCATTTGAGCACAACACCCAACCGTAGCTGCACCTGCTGCCAGTCCGTTAAGGCTTAGCATAATGGCGATTGCTGCACTACTAATTGGGAGTGTTAATGCCATACCCATTAAAACGGCAACGACAACCCCCATAAAGAAAGGCTGTAAAAGTGTCGCAGACATGATCAAGTCACCCAGCGAGGTCATGAACTGGCTGATATAAGGCCCTATCAAAGTTCCAACCAATACCCCGCTAATCATTGTAACAGCAGGAGCAACAAGGATATCGACCTTGGTTTCATTAGCCACCAGCTTACCTAGCTCAGTGGCTATCAACGCTGAGACAAAAGCACCGACAGGGCCACCCAACATCGCTCCCGCCGCTCCCACTGTCGTGACTGAAAACATAACCAAAGGCGGGGCTTTTAACGCAAAGGCAACAGCAACAGCAATGGCAGGCCCGGTCATTTGCTTTGCCAATGGCCAAAGTGTTTCAGTAAAAAGTGGAATGCCGAGCTTGATCCCTAGCGTATTTAAAATCGAACCGATGAGTAGCGATGAAAACAGTCCCAACGCCATGAAGCTCATAGCATGGATAAAGTAGGTTCTAGGTGAAAGCGTTACACCTTTTCGATGGAAAAAAGCATAGCACTGAGCAGAGAATGTAGCAGGTTGGGTACTGGACATGATTACACGTAACTAGATTTTAAAGCACAAACACGCAATTCTATTCTTGCCTCGCCAAGATGCAACAAAATAACTCAAAGTATGAATAAATCTGACAACCCAGCCTAGATCCACACCGTCTCGCACATTTGTAATAACCAATGTTAGAGCCACTGCCTAATGTGCTACTTGAATCGCAAGTTAGCCTACCGAAAAAAAATGATATTTTTCTCAGCGTAACTTTCTCCCTATCGTCACCTTCAATATCTTCTTGGTCGTCACAAAGAGGCAATTGATTATGAGTCGCTCTCAACTACTCCCTGCCAACATTAAACTTAGTGTGTTATCAGCATTGATAGCCTTCGCAACAAGCCCGTTTAACCCAGCTATCGCTTCAACGCCAATAAAGCCTTCTCTTATGCATGCGAGTAGTATCGACATCGACAAGATGAGGCATGATGAAGAATTCATCGAAACTCTAGGTGAATATTTTGCCAGCGAAAAGCTTGATGGTATCAGGGCTATTTGGACAGGCCGTGAGCTTATTACTCGCCAAGGGAACCCCATCAATGCACCAGCATGGTTTGTCGCTCCACTGCCAAAGGATATGTGGCTTGAGGGAGAACTATGGATAGCGCATCAACAGTTCCAGCAGCTCAGCAGTATTGTTCGCCAAAAACAGCCCTGTAACAAAGAATGGCAGAAAGTGAGATTGATGGTATTTGATGCACCATCACTAAAGTCACCGTTTGCTCTCCGGCTGCAAGCTATTGATGAAATCATTGAATCAATAGACATGCAACATATTCAAATCGCCCCGCAATACGAGGTCAGCCATTATACGGAACTAGAATCTCTTCTCGACAATCTCGAAAGCCAAGGTGGCGAAGGCATTATGCTCCATCACAAAGATAGCCTTTACCATCCAGGTAAGAGCCAGGCGCTGATCAAGATAAAACCTTATCAAGATGCCGAAGCCGTCATCGTTGGCTATGAGCCAGGAAAAGGAAAGTACAGTGGCCAAATGGGGGCTATTTGGGTCGTCACTCCTGACAACAAGAGGTTTAAAATTGGCTCTGGCTTCAGTGACCAAGACAGGCAGTCCCCTCCAGCACTGGGGACTATTGTTCAATACCGGTTTAACGGTTACACCGACAACGGTATTCCTCGCTTTGCACGTTTTTTAAGGGAACGCTCTAGTCCAGAGGTTTAAATTAGATGACTGGTAATGAAGAGATAGATAAAAAAAGTACTACTCCCCCGCTACTGAGAGTAGTACGTAAAAAGATGTGATTGTGTACCATCTGCCGCAATCATTACCTCGTATGTTGAGCTTCAGATTGCAAATTAACTATTGCATGATGCTTGCCAACTTTTGAAGTACCAATAATCAACAACTTAATTCACCCTGTGTATGAGTACCGCCCCAAAACAGTGAATGCTTGCACTACACAGTAGCAAAAGGCCTTACGCTTTGTAGCTGAGGTCCCTCTTTTTTGGTGTTAATAAAAAAATCACATTTCGAACATTAAAACCTTCAATGATTACCTGCTTAACAAATTATTTAGCCTACTAATCATTTTAGAATCGAAAACCACCTAAAAACTCACAACACTAATCATTTAACCATCATAAAATCAGTTATTTAATTAACAATCAGCCATATATCAATAGCTAACTTAACTTTATCCATCAAAGCTTCGTTATGACGATATTAATCAGATAAATTTGATTATTATTTCACATTAGAATTAGTCATTTTACTCGGCCTAATTTTATCGCCATAGTCCCGATCAGCGACAATCCCTTGGGCATGTCCAATGCCTATATCATCGCCTGAAGACCCTGTTTTAGCCGCTTCTCAACCTGAGAAAGTGGTCATTTATTTGCTTAATTTTTGGAGATCACTGTAGTGAACAAGCACGCTACGCCATCCGCAAAGAACCCTGTGTGGGTTCCTATTTTGGGGCTATCTATTTTTGCTATCGCCTCAGGGTATTTTATGAGTGTGCTTCCTTTAACATTGGCAAGCCACCATATACCTGAATCTGCAGCCGGATGGCTTGCAAGCATTTATTACTTCGGCCTTTTAGCTGGTGCAATGCTGATCGAACCTGTGATCAAAAAGGTTGGTCACCGTATGGCATTTATTGGTTTCGTCGCCATGTTAGCCTCATCAGTCATCTTCATGGGGTTAACATCAGCGCTTGGCCTTTGGATGGCCAGTCGCTTTGTTGCGGGTTTTGCAGTTGCAGGCATTTTTGTGGTGATCGAATCCTGGCTACTAATTGGTGATAGCAAAGAGGAACGGGCCAAAAACCTAGGCCTTTATATGACTTCACTATACGGTGGTACGACCGTGGGCCAACTCGGCATTGGTGTTATTGGCACAAGTGGTGTGTTGCCATTTATCGTGACTGTCGCATTGTTATCACTGGCCATTATTCCTGCACTGACATCGAAGCAATCGAACCCAAGCCAAGCAGAACATGTGAGCTTGAGCTTGAAGCAAATTCTCGCCCTTAGCAAACCAGCATTAATTGGTTGTTTGGTTTCGGGCATTGTAATGGGATCAATATACGGGCTACTACCCCTGGCTTTGAAAGCGACCACCAGCAACCTCGAACAAGTCGGTAGCTTAATGGCTGCGACAGTATTGGGTGGAATGAGCATTCAGCCAGTGCTAAGTAAGCTCTCGTGCAAGATGCCAAAATCACTGCTTCTAGCTTTGATGAGCCTTCTAGGTGTATTCGCGATGGGCTTATTGCATATAGATAACAGTTACGGGGTACAAATTGTGGCTTTGGCATTATTGGGCATGTCGGCATTTGCGCTTTACCCGATAGCCATCACACTTGCCTGTGATGGCCTAGAGTCAGCTTCAATTGTCTCAGCCACGCAAATTATGCTATTTAGCTACAGTGTGGGATCAGCATTTGGCCCTGTTGCAGCGAACTACATCATGCAAACAGAAACAGGACTAACTGGGTTTTTCTTTGCAGTACTGACGGCTACAGCCATTTATATGTTGATGGTAAGCCTACGGACCAAGCCTACAGCGATTGCTCAGTAAGGATTAAATAAGAAATCGGAGATGACGATTTTTATAGGGCTATAAAAAAGAGCGGGCGCGACTTTCGTCGCGCCCTTTGGTCTTACTTGCAGCAATCCGGCTACTAAGGTGCTCCCTGCATCACTCCATGATTCAGCTGATTCCTTCAGCGCTTCCTTTTATATCCGTCCTGGACATGTCCTATTGGTCTCGCCTTGACCCGTCGATCCATCCTGTTTCGACTCTCTTCTCCATCCTGGAGGTGTCCATAACTTCATCCTGAAGTGGTCCATCTGCGTCGTCATGACTAGTAAGCATCCTACTTACCGTATCGCTTCCGTTCGATTATCCCTTCACAGTCCTTGTCCGATAAATCATCCTGATCCACCGACCTCTTCCTGAGGTTGCCAACTTCCCTGGCCGCTTTCCTGTTCCGTTCCGTCAGTTCCTTCCGACGCAGTTAAGATTACGCGAACTAAAATTCTTAACAACCAATAAAGATCACATTTCTCATATCCATTTTGGCACTATACAACAAATCACCTATAACCAGCTGATTTTAAAAGAAAAAAACATTAATGATAATTTCATCTGACATCCACAAACATAAAAATCCCACCGTCTTGTAAGAGATCTCTCACAAGCTGGCGGGAGGAATGTGCATTAAAAAAGCTAAACAACTTGCTCTTCGATACTTTCTGAACGGTTTAGCCCTTCCAGTTTCTCTAGCAAAACGTCTTTCTTAAAAGGCTTAGCCACATAATCATTCATGCCTACCTCATAACATTTCGAGATATCCGCATCGAGGACACTGGCTGTAAGGGCAATGATATGTAAACCTGGCACTGCGGCTTCTTTCTCCCACGCCCTAATGTTTTCTGTCGCGGTAAAGCCATCCATCACCGGCATCATACAATCCATCAGAACGGCATAGTATTGATTACCCGCTTTAACCTTATCAACCGCCTCCTGACCATTGTTGGCGATATCAAATTGGTATCCAGCCTTTTTCAAAAACAAACCAGCTACTTTCTGGTTTACAGCGTTATCTTCCACAATTAGCACTTTCAGTTGAGCAACAGATGAATCCTGAGTTTGCTCTGAAACCTCTTTAACATCCTGGGCAGGAGGAGTGGGCTTAGATGAAATACCTGATTTAACGGGTTGAGAAGCCATCTGCTGTATAGATACAGGCTCTTTTTTCTCTACAAAGGCTTTTTCTAGCGTTTTGACTAATCGCTTGCCGAAAAATGGCAGTGTCACGATGCCTGCTATCAAATTACCAAAGTCATACTGTTCATTTCGATGATCAACACACAATATGACGTTCAAGCGTGGCATCATTGAATTAATTAACCCCAAATCGTATTGAGTTTGCTTGATGCTTTGCTGACAGTAGAAAATAACATCAAAGTCTTCTTCTGACTGAGTTGAGAGATCTGCTACATCTACTGTTACAGCCTGAAGCCTAAGGGCTTCACACTCCCCCTCAATACGATGTGTCGCAATAGTCTTTGGCCCTAAAACAAGTGCTTTTCGAGTTTTCAATGTGTCCAGCGAGTTATCATGCGCTTTACATACCTCAACATCTAAACTGAAGAAAAATCGACTACCAACACCTTTTTCTGATTCAAGCGCTAACTGGCCACCCATTAATTCAACCAACTGACGGCAAATCGCCAACCCTAACCCCGTGCCACCGAACTGGCGGGTAATTGAACTATCTTCTTGAATAAATGGAGCAAACACTTGGTCTTGTTTCTCTTTCTCTATCCCTATGCCGGTATCTACCATAGAGAAGACAAGCTTGGCACGGCCATCAATGTGTTCAGCACATTCGATCTCAAGCGTTACCCCACCTTCTTGGGTAAACTTGACAGCATTGGAAGCCAAATTCATCAGAACCTGCCGCAAACGGTGTTCATCTAATATCACGATGGCGGGTAAATCCGGAGCAATTTTCACGTCAAGATTAAGTTGGCTCGACGTTGCTTTTGCCAACACAACAGTCATAGTGTCGTATGCCACTTCGGCCACCCGGCTTTCGCTTGGTGACAAGACAAGGTTACCGGATTCGATCTTCGATAAATCCAATATATCGTTGATTAGCAGCAGCAAGGTTTGAGAGGAGGTTTCAATAGTTTGAACATATTCCGACTGTGAGGGGGTCAGTTCAGTATCTGAAAGAATACCCGACATCCCAATAATACCATTGAGTGGGGTACGGATTTCATGGGACATATTGGCCAAAAAGGAGCTTTTGGCGAGGTTGGCTTTTTCAGCTTCATCTTTCGCTTGGATAAGCTTGTTATGGTTTTCGATCCGCTCCTCTATCATCCCATTCAGTTGGTGACTAAAAACAGTAAATTCATCCTTGCCATCGACTTTAATCTTCGCTGCGGAGTGATCATCATTGCTTGTTTCAAGTAAAGACATGGCTTTAAGTATTCGGCTCAAATAGGAGCCGATCCGCCTGATAAGATTCACCCCAAGCCAAATTATCATGGTCACAGATAACAAGATCATACCAGCATAGAACCAAATGAGCACTTTAGACTGGCTGATACTGCCTTGGATATCTCGGGCTAACTCTCGACTTATCTCAACCACAACAAATTGAATTAGAGCATAACGCTCATCTAACGCTGAGAATGAATTACCCGTATTAAAACCAGTAAATGAGTCTGAAAAAATACTTTCCCGTAGTTGGTAGCTCGTAGCAAACACAGGGTTAGCAAAAGTTTTACGCAGCAATTCAATTTGCGTAGGATTTGCACTTACCGACAAATAGCGCTCAATGATTAATTGCTGACGTTCTATAATTGTATCTAATTGCTCTTTATAGTCGGCGGCTTGATCTGGTTGGCTGGCGATTATTCGGATATACCAGTTTTCTTGTTGTGCCCAAAGCTGCAGCCACTGAAGTTGATATAAAATTGACAACTTCTGTTCGATGTTTGTATCGGCAACATTAAGCGGTGCTTTTTCTAGCGAGACCAAGTTTTGAATGAGAAGATCAAAGCCCCAATCAGACCAGTCATTAACATCCATGGCTTCTACAAACTCATACTCTGTTATGAGGTCTTTCATTTCCTCACTGGTAGACATTGGTTCGGTCGAATCAATATTTGGGAAGGCTTTAGGGATTAAAACAGAATATTGTGACGCTCGTTCAGTTGCATCATCAATTGTTTCATTATTTTCATTACCCGATAACTTACTTAATTTCAGTTCATGGACTGCATTTGAGAATTGAGAATTTGCCCTTAACAATTCCATCCGAGCCGTTAGTGTATTCAATGACGAGACTTTGTCGAAAAGGCTCGAAATTTCAATCGTTGCAAACACCCCCGAAAACGTAAGTGGCAGAACAACAAGAGAAATCAGTCTGAATTTTATCGAAAACCGATTTAAAAGCCCCATAACCTCACCTTGATCAAAAAATCCAATTTTGTCTATTTGTACTCACTTCAATGTCTACTAACATTTATAGCAGGAATAGACGTAATGATGGAACTAAATCAATGATCAAAGGATTGACTTTAAAAAGTTTATTGCCTTTATCGTTATTATTGGCATTTACATCAATAATGACGCCGGCACATGCTGAAAATAATAAAAATATACAAGATGTAGAGTTTGCAGTTTTTTCATTGAATAATGAGATCCCTGCCCTTACAAAAAGCAAAGCGAGGATGCTTTATAAAGGAAGGACAAAAAAGCTAAACGGTAGTATCAAGATTGTGTTGGTTGATTTGCCTGAGAAATCTATCCATCGGGAAGAGTTCTACAACATGCTATTAGGTAAATCGGTATCACAAATGAATGGTTATTGGGCTAGCCTCTCTTTTTCTGGTAAAGGAACGCCACCAGAAGAGTTAAGCAGTGATGATATTAAAGATATCCTCGAATGGCTCAACGATAATCCTAATGGCATTGCCTATGCACCAGTTAGTGCAGTTCCTGAAAACGCCAATATTCTCATCACCGTCTTACAAGGAGAGTAAGATATGACTCATAAATCATTACTTGCATTCACTCTGCTTGTATCGCCATTAACTAGTGTGGCAGCAATACAAATCACAGATAACTTTTCAATTAGTGGGTTTGGTTCCACCTCTATAGCTAAAACAGATAACAGCACTCCGTTATTCGTCAATCGCGAAATTACTGACGATACCTGCTATGACTGTGACACCATCTTCGGCCTGCAAGCTGACTTGTCAATCATCGACAACCTTAACGCCTCAGTTCAACTCGTTAAGCGTCCGCAAGACGAATGGTCAGACCCTGAATTGGAATGGGCTTACATCAATTACGAATATAACCAGTTCTCTGTTCGTGGTGGTAAGCTTCGTATACCGCTTTTCCTCGTATCTGAATATTTCTTTGTTGGACAGGCATATACCTGGGCTCGGCCGCCACAAGATGTCTATGACAGTATTCTTGGGTTTACCTCTTTCGAAGGGGTTAGCGCGACATGGCAATGGGATGCCAGCGATGAAATAGTGGTAAACATCACTCCGTATTACGGCTTTGGCAACGACAACAAAATCGAGTTCAGTGGTAGTGAATTCAATTTCAAGTCTGACTATATGGCCGGGCTATCTACTGAAGTAAGTGGTTTCAACTACCGGATTCACCTTGGCTACATGCGTTCTGAATATCAGATCGAACGGCTAGGCATACGCATGCCAAAAGAAACGACCAATATTTATACCCTCGGCGGTGAATATTCTTATGACCAATGGCAGTTTATGTCAGAAGTACAGACAGATGATATTCAGACCAACTGGTATGTCAGCGCCGCCTACAACATCAATGATTTTACCCCCTACTTGGTTTACGGCGAAAGCCACCATCGCCGCAAGTCGAACAGCATAACCGCTGGGGTTCGCTATGACCTAACGCCGAAAATTTCACTCAATGCCGAATGGCAGGGTATATACATGGACCGTGAAGACTATAACGCAGGCAATGACGGTCAGTTCGTTACAGCACCAATCAGATACGGTGAAGACAAGGACGTGAACCTTTACACCTTAATGCTTAACTTTTTCTTCTAGGGCGAGTCATCCCCCAATAAAACGGAAGCGTCTCCGGTTATTAGCCTGAGACGCTTCTTCTCTCTTTCACCCTGTAAGGAAAAATCAGGGTCATGCGCATTTATCGAGTGACTCACATGTCTTGGTGCAATTTCATATGAAGAATTGGGAAAGGCTTGCCCATGCCGTCAAGCGGTGAGCGAGATTCGACCTGAAAGCCCATGTGTTGGTAGAAACCAACCGCTTGCGGGTTTTGCTCATTCACATCAACCAAAAGAGCACCCAGCTCATTGATCGCATGCTTAAGTAAGATCTTACCGACCCCTTTCCCTCTGGCATCATCATGGACAAATAGCATTTCTACTTTTGTGTCATGAACACCAACGAAACCTAGAACCATACCTTGCGTGTCTTTGACACACTTGAGCGTGACGGCAGGGAATGCCTGCTCAATGATAATAGGCTTAAAGAACTCAATATCCTCTTCGGTAATGAAGTCATGAGTCGCTCGGACTGAATTCTCCCAGACACTCAGTAGTTCTGAATAATCCGAGGAGTTTACACTTGTCACAATCATCTTATTCTCTTTCGAATCTGTTTTGATATAAAGTGCAGCCGCGAGCGGGGAATATACCATGCAACCACTTTCGAGGCTATTTTACAGGCTTATTTGACTAACATGGCCGCGCCAAATACCCCTGCACTATCACCTAATGCCGGCTTCACCAGCGCAGTGTTAAGTGTCGGGTTAAACAGGTGAGGGAGGATTGCTGCTTTGCCCTCTGAGTACAAGGAATCAATGTTACCCACGCCACCCCCTACCACAATGACATCCGGGTCGATGACATTAATGATTGAGGCCACCGCAAGTCCAAAATAGGCATGCATTCTATCGATTGTTTGCTTCGCCAGTTTATCGCCATCTGCAGCCAATGAAACAATTTCAGGCAAGCTCAAGCTGCAGCCGCTTTGCTCAGCGTAGTACCGCTCCAACCCTTTGCCGGACAGCACGGATTCCACACAACCGTGTTTGCCGCAATAACAAGCTGCACCATCAGCTTCAAGTACATTGTGTCCCCACTCACCGGCAATGCCGTGACAACCGTTTAGCACTTTACCATTGACTACAATACCACTACCGACACCAGTCCCCATGATGATGCCAAAAACCACTTCCGCATCCGGTTTTACTTGCTCAGCCACGCCCAATGTCGCTTCAGCTAACGCAAAGCAATTCGCATCGTTGGCTAACTTAACCGTGCAACCCAACAAGGATTGAAGGTCTTTATCTAAAGGCTGCCCATTAAGGTGAGTCGAATTGCAGTTTTTCATCGTGCCTGTCGCTGGGTCTAGAGTACCCGGTGTTCCAAACCCGACAGACTGGGGAGATTCACCCACCTCCTCGACACATAAATCAATCAGCTTCTTTATCTGGCCAAGAACATGCTGGTAGCCTTGCTCGCCCTCGGTTGGTAGGCGTTTGCGTAGCACGCAGCGATCATCTGCATATTGCATGACCGCACACTCAATCTTCGTTCCGCCCAGGTCAACGCCCCAATAAAACTTACTCATAGCTCTCCTGCTCTGCAAAGCGCGTAAAATCAGCCATACTTATACCAAAACATAATGGCACCGATGATGAGTTCTCGTCATTAATTCAATATATTTTGGAGATTTGTGATGTTTCTAAAAGAGTCACGCACCGGTGATTTAGTTGACGTCATCGACATGTCTTCTCTGGTCAACCCGTTCTCCTCTGAAGTAACAGTGCAGTATCAGTCTGGTGAAGATCTTGCCGATCCTGTAAACATCGAAAAACAGCATTTGGCGTTTCCTTCAGGTGAAGAGTTACCTGAATGTTGGATCAACGGTTACTACCGGCACAGCCAGCGTTAAACCAATCAAAAGAGCCCTCACATTACAATGAGGGCTCTTTCTTATTCTGATAGGCTTGGTTTAAACAGCAGTTACAAGGTTAAACTACTCATACTCTGACTAATCTGGTTGGTCAATCGACTAACGCCTTCAGCAAGGGCCTTTACCTGCGCATCATAGCCATCTTGCTCCAGAGGGACCTGGATGAAAAACGGTTGTCTTGCCAAAGCCTCACCCTGTTCGCCAATTAACAGCCATTGCCCACTCAATCTTGCTAGTCCGCTGTAGTGCCCGTTGAACTGGGTGAATTTCACCTGCAACTTTGGCAATGCGCTGCTGTTTACCACCGGGGTCAACTCATCGAACCAATACCTCGACTGCTTCTGGCGTAAATCTTGGGTGATAATCCGAGTTAACTGGCGGGAAAGGCTCTCCGCCCACAAATTCTGCTGCGCCTGTACCACTTCAGTTTCACTGGTTTGGTACACCAATCCCGTACCGGCCAAATGCTCGGCAACCTCTACTGGGCGAACGATCACTACAGGCTGGTGCTTGTTGGCAAAAGCCATGGTCAAGTCATTGCTTTGATCCGGCAGCAAATACGTTCTGGTCACAGGCTCGGTCGAACTACACCCTGCCACAGCAAGCAGGACTAACGCCATTAAGCTTCCCTTTAACATTATTGACGTCCTCCTACTGGGATGGGATCAGCCGCTTTTTCTCCGCTGAAGATTAACGAGTTTGGTTTTTCATTTATCTGACGCAATACCGGCTGCAATTCAGCCATAACCTGTTCAAACTGTACCAATGCCTGCTCCAAACTCTGGTAAGGCGCACCGTCAGGGCTATAACCATTGAGGGTATCTTGAATTTGCTGCAGGCTTTGACGGATTTCCCCAGGGATCGCTTGGGTATCTTTCTGGGCCAGCAAACTTTTCAGCTCCTTGGCAACTTTCTCTGAGGCCTGTAGTGTTCTCTGGGAGCTTTCCAATGTCTTGTTGAGCGTCAGTAATGTATCTTCTACAGGCAAGTTGTTGATCTTCTTCAACACTGATGAGATCTCTTTCTGGATCTGGGCAAAGCCTCCCGCCTTGGTTGGGAATACATCATATTCGCCGTAGTTTTGATGCTTGTAGCTATTCTCTTCTTCAAATACACCCACATCCACTAGCAATGCTCCGGTCAGCAAGTTCGCTGTTTTGAGTGAGCCCCGTAACCCATATTTGAACTCTTCTTCAAGGCTGGCCTTTAGCATATCCAAGTTATCGTAACGGACATGGGCGATCACCCTATCCAGTTCGATACGCACCAAAACAGGAATTTCACGGTTCGAGAAGTTTTTCTCACTAGCCATAATATCCAGTGGTACTTTGCGCACGGTACCAATTTGAATACCACGGTACTCAACCGGAGCCCCCGGTTTCAAACCACGAACCGACTCATCAAACAACATGACGTATTCAAGGTAGTCCTCGAAGAAACGCTCCCGTACCTGCTTGATATTGTTATATAAGCGGAATTTAGATTTATCTTTTGTGATGAGTTCACCGGGTTCACGCCCTTTCGGTACGCGGAAGCTTACCCCGCCGGTGATCAACGACTCAATAGAGCCAATCTTTAAGTTAAAGCCTTCAGCTGACATCTGAAGATCGACGCCAGACGTCAACCAAAATCGGGTACTTTTACGAATAAGGCTGTTGTAAGGCTCGAAGATAAATAGCTGGTAGTGGGCTTTCTTCGTTTCTGTATCAAATGTCACGTTCTCAACACGGCCGACAGTAAAGCCTTCATAAAGGACAGGATCACCAACGCCCAATTTACCCGCTTCGTTGTGGGTTAGAATTAACCGAAGCCCTTTCGCATCAGGTGGAGCAACAGGTGGGATATCCAGCACTTCAAACGTACGTTGCTCTTTGTCACTTTTACCCGGTTGCAGCTGGATATAGGCCCCAGATAACAACGTATCCAAACCAGATACCCCAGATTTTCCAATACGCGGCTTCACTACCCAGAACAAGGTGTCATCTTTGAGCATACGGGCTGCATCTTTATCCATTTGAGCAGTCACTTCAATGGCACTGTAGTCCTCATTCAAGGTAACGCCGGTTACAACCCCTACCTTCACATTCAGCGCTTTAATCTCTGTCTTGCCGACCTCAATGCCCTCTGCGGTATCAATTTTCAGGGTAATCTCCGGGCCTTGGCTGGTAATAAACTGGAACAACATCCAGATACCGATGCCGACAGCAATGACAGGCACCAGCCAAATGGATGAGATTTGCTTTATGGCTTCTTTCTTTGCCTGTGGAGGTGAGGATTCACTCATAACTGTTTTTCTCTTTATTATTGTTCACATAGCCTTCAGGTGAGACAGACGCCGAGTCCTTTGGCCAAAAAACGCGTGGATCAAAAGTCATTGCCGATATCATGGTTAGCAGTACAACACAGGCAAAAGACAATGCAGCAGGACCTGGATAGATTGCCATCAGGTTCTGAAGCTGAACCAATGCCACGAGGATGGCTACCACGAAGATATCAATCATCGACCAACGACCGATTAATTCGGTAATTCGGTATATCTTCAGCTTCTGAACTGCCTTCTTTTCATCAGGGCTGCCGCCTTTTCCCGCGACTATATATAACCAAGACAACGCTATAATTTTCGCCAGTGGGATAACGACACTTGCCAAAAAAATAACGGCTGCAATGGGATACGATTTCAACTGCCACAACAGCACCACCCCACCAAGTATGGTAGAACCTTCAGCCTTACCCAAACTCACGGTATACATCATGGGGTAAAGATTGGCAGGAATAAAAAAGATTGCGGCGGCAATGAGCAATGCCCATGAACGTTGCAGCATTTGCTGAGGCTCATAAGGATGTAACCGGCCATGACACCGAATACAACGCCCATGTTTATCGTCGGTTACCGGGTTTAATTGTGAGCAAACATGGCAACTAATATGGTTATGGCTGTTATGGCAATCGCCCGCTTTTACGCCTTTCTGAGGTTTTAGAGGGAGAAATTGCAGCCACAACCATGTCCGGTCAGCCATAGAAACACACTTCACCACCAGCATGGTGTAAAGGCAGAATGCCCAGAATGACATCCCCAATCCAATATCCGCCAACGACGCAATTTTGATTAGGCTAACCAGCACCCCAATAAGGAATACATCAACCATTAGCCATGGCTCGATGCGGATCATCAAGCGACACAAACGCTTTTCCCAGAACGCAATTGGTTTTTTCTCTGGCCTTCTTATTCGCTGCCCGGCACGGAAATACAAATACAACAACGAGAGCAGATAACATGCAGGAAGCACAATGACAGTAAGAAGAAGCAATAATGCCAATAAACTATTTTGGAATACGCTGAGCATTTCCGCTGAGTGCATCAGGGTAATTTCTTGGCTTATGCCCTGCACACTAAAAGACATAAAAGGGAAGCTGACACTGGCCACCAGCATGACAAGGCTTGCCAAGCCGTAAGAAAGTGGCCTCTGAAATGGCTGAGCTATGCGTTTAACCAATGTGTGGTGGCACCTAGGGCAAACTGACTTTTCATCATCTTTGAGCTCTGGCAACGCTACCACCAACCCACACTCTTCACAGCCGACTAGCGCTTGTCGTTGTTGTGGTTCACCCATTTGTACCTCAATCTACCTTGCTAACTAGCAGGGCCATCCATCATGTGAGCGGTATAATACTTCAATTTTACATATAGAACATATTTAAGTTATTAGCACATAAAAGAAAAAGCACCCGATTAAATCGGGTGCTTCTTTGAAATAAGAGCCAGAAAAGGCTATTCGGACGACAACAGCTGATCCGTTTTGGCGGCACAAATAAAGTCATTCTTATGTAGCCCTTTTGCCGCATGACTCCACCAGCGCACCTTAACCTTGCCCCACTCTAGTGTGATTTCAGGGTGGTGAAACTCTTCTTCAGCCAGCGCTGCGACTTTGTCAGTAAACGCCCACGCAAGCTTGAAGTTCTTGAAGGTATACAGGCGCTCCAACTGTTCAACACCATCCACTTCAATCGCCTGCCAATCTGGTAGCGTAGCCAGTAATGCTATTTTTTCGTTCTCTGTCACTTTAGGTGCACCTGAGTGGCATGCTTCACATTTTAGTTGATGTAGTTCTGTCATCAGTTCCCCTTATCCCACGTCCTTGATTTTTGTTTCGAACAAAGGCGGATGTAACCCCTGTTGCTGTGCTTTGACGACCATTGACATAATGTCTTGATGGGCCAAATCGTAGAGCTGGTTAATATCGTCGAGAATGAAATAGAGCGGTTGCATAATATCGATACGATAAGGTGTACGCATGATATCAACCGGATCAAATGGCTTATAAAGTGGCCTCGATTTATTCGTTTTACTACCTGTTGAAGAGCCTCTATCCATTTTTCCCGTCAGGGCATATTGTGTCTCACCGGGTGAAGATAAAATCCCGCCACCATATATCCGTAATCCCTCAACTTGCTGCAACAGCCCAAATTCAACTGTAAACCAGTATAGTCTTGCTAAATATACTCTTTGCGCAGAATTGGCTTTAGCTCCCAATTTTCCGTAAGTATGGGTAAAAGCAGCAAATGCAGGATTGGTCAGCATGGCACAGTGGCCAAAAATCTCGTGGAAAAAATCGGGTTCTTGCAAATAGTCAAATTCTTCCCTGCGGCGTAAGAACGTCGCGACTGGGAACTGTTGGTTGGCTAGCAAAGCAAAAAAGCGGTCAAAATTGATCAAAGCAGGAACAGCAACACACTCCCACCCCGTCGATGCCTTTAAAACTGAATTGATATCAGCCAGCTGCGGTGGGCGATCCTGAGGTAAATCCAATAATTCCAACCCATCAATGTAGGCTTGGCAGGCACGCCCTTCAATGCAAGCGAGTTGACGCTCAACCAAATCGTGCCAAACAAGGCTTTCCGTGCTGTCCCAATGAACAACCCCGTGTTGGTCTGGTTTTTTAGAAATATATTTCGTTCCGCTACCCATAATTGACCTTCATCTGTGTTACTGCCTCACCCTGGCTTTTAGGCAATCCGCTAATTTATGTTCGTTTCCTTTAGATTAGGTCGGGTAACGGAGACACTAAAAGGTGTTCTCAGCAATGAAACCACCCCAAAATGTAACATTTATTTTACACCCTGCATGTTTTCATGTAGCACACCCCCACCGCCAACACTTTAACTTCAACGTGTTGGAAATTCACAATAAACAGTGGATTTCCAAGTAATTGTTGTAAATCATCAAGGACAGCTATTCCGAGGCTGAATTCATGTCATTAATTGCCTTGCCCACCTGAGTACGCCAGAGTTAAGTCATTGAGCTAACATTTTATTAACAGAGTCAATCTGGAATGACTGTCATTACGAGGGATATGCAATGCGGCAATGGTTTCAATTTCCTATCACCGAAGGAGAGGCTTCTCGGCAAGCACACTGTGACTTACCCGAAGGCACATTCGAGCGTGAATGTGGCAGAGAAGGTTTCTTTGGCCCCGCCAGCCACATGTACCATAGTCATCCGCCTACTGGGTGGATTGATTGGGATGGCCCATTACGCCCCAGAGCAATAGACACCAACAAAATGCCTTCAGAAGGGCTATCTCCTTGGGATGCTTCACTGATTTTGTTTAACAACAACCTCAAAATGAGGGTGTGGCATTGCGACAGAGCGATGGAAGATCTCGCCCGGAATGGTGACGGTGACGAGGTGTTGTTTATCCACCAAGGAAGCGGAGACTTGTTCTGTGATTATGGTCATATGACATTCCGCGATGGTGATTACATTGTCTTGCCAAGAGCAACCAGTTGGCGAATTGAGCCTAAAGAGCCCGTCTCTATGCTGTTGATTGAGGCGTCTAATAGTGCCTACCAAATGGCAGAACGTGGCATAGTCGGCCAGCATGCGGTCTATGATCCGGCAGTATTGGAATACGCACGAATCAATGATCGGTTCCTCGGGCAACAAAGTGAGCATCAGCATTGGAAAGTGCAGCTTAAAGCCCGTAATCAACTCAATACTATCACTTACCCTTACAACCCTCTCGACTCACAAGGGTGGAAAGGCAACCTAACAGCATTCAAGCTCAACTGGCGAGACATCAGACCCTTGATGAGTCACCGCTACCATCTCCCCCCATCAGCACATACTACCTTTGTCGCTGATGGCTTTGTAATTTGTACCTTTGTGCCTCGGCCCATAGAAAGTGATCCTAATGCGTTGAAAGTCCCCTTCTACCATAACAATGATGATTTTGATGAAGTGCTTTTCTACCACCGGGGAAACTTTTTCAGCCGAGACAATATCGACGCCGGCATGATCACTCATCACCCCTGTGGTTTCTCCCACGGCCCACACCCTAAAGCATTGGCAGCGAGCATGACTGCACCGAAGAAAGAAACGGATGAAGTCGCCGTTATGATTGATGCCCGCTGGCCACTGGAGGTCGCCCCGTTGCCCGAAGGAGCCGAAAACAAAGATTATGTTTTTTCGTGGAAAGGGATAAAGGAAGGGCAGTAACGCTGAGTAACCCACTTAGCAGATCTCATCCAATTCAAAATCAATGAGGTCGTGCCGAATAAGCCATTAAGGAGACGAATGTGAAACTTGCATCACTTAACCATGGCCGTGACGGCCAGCTCATCGTGGTTTCCCGCGATCTGAAGCAGGCTGTTCACGCCCATGATATTGCCCCGACACTGCAATTTGCCCTAGATAACTGGAAGCAAGTCGAAGCAGACTTGCAGCACTTATACCGCAACCTCAACGACGGTATGGCCCAGCATGTCTTCCCTTTTAATCCAGCATTATGCAGCTCGCCACTGCCACGCGCCTATCAATGGGCTGATGGTAGTGCTTACGTCAACCATGTTGAGTTGGTACGCAAAGCCAGAGGTGCAGAGATGCCAGAAAGCTTCTGGACCGACCCCTTAATGTACCAAGGGATGTCAGATGGCTTCCTCGCCCCCACAGAAGAGATCAAAGTTGCAGATGAGCAATGGGGGATCGATTTTGAAGGTGAAATTGCCATCATTACCGATGATGTCGATATGGGTATCCGTACAGAAGAAGTCCATGGTCATATTAAGCTACTCATGCTAGTTAATGATGTCTCACTGCGTAACTTGATCCCAAGTGAACTCGCCAAAGGCTTTGGCTTCTTCCAATCCAAACCTTCTTCGGCCTTCTCGCCCGTCGCGGTTACACCGGATGAACTGGGTGACAGTTGGCATGACTACAAACTCCACCATCGCCTTACTGTCCACCTCAATGGGGAGTTATTCGGACAGCCCCATGCTGGCACAGACATGACATTTAACTTTGCTGAACTTGTCCAACATGTCGCCAAAAGCCGAGCCATCGGCGCTGGCACAATTATAGGCTCGGGTACTGTATCCAATAAGGATCGCAGCAGCGGTTCTTGTTGCTTGGCGGAAAGAAGGATGCTGGAAACCTTGGAGTATGGGAACCCGGAAACACCATTTATGAAATTTGGCGATACGGTCAAGATTGAAATGTTCGATAACAACGGAGAGTCTATTTTCGGTGCCATCGAACAGACCGTGGTTAAGTACCAACATCGCTACCATGATGAAGATTTAAACCACCATAACCCACACCATCATCAATAATTAGAACGTGGTGGGTAAAGAGGCGGCACGTACACAAACGCTTAGGGATATAACAACGTGAAACTGTATGATTACTATCGCTCCTCGGCATCGTACCGGGTGCGAATTGCGCTGAACCTAAAGGGCCTTAGCTACGAGCAAGTGGCCATCTCATTACTGGATAAAGAACAAAACAGCGCCGCCTATTCGGCGCTCAATCCAAACCAATTAGTACCCGGCTTTGCTCGTGGGGAGACTACAGATAGTGGTGCAGAAGACACTGCGGTATTGGGCCAGTCCCTAGCCATTATCGAATATCTCGATGAGTGTTACCCTGAGCCCGCATTATTGCCTAGCGATCCTTGGCATAAGGCACAATGCCGGGAAATTGCCCTGATCGTAGCCTGCGACATCCACCCCCTGAATAATCTGAGAGTGCTCAACTATTTAAACAGTGAGTTAGGCGTTAACCAAAATGAGAAGATGGTTTGGTATCACCACTGGCTAAAACAAGGCTTCCTCAGTTTAGAGAGCCTATCAAGCCGCTACAAAACACAGTTTACTTGTACCGATACCCCTTCCCTAGCTGATATCTGCTTAATTCCCCAGCTTTACAATGCTAAGCGCTTTGGCTTTGAAACCAAGCATTATCCGAGATTACTTGAAATCGAACAGAAATGCTTAGCACTCCCTGCCTTCCAGCAAGCTCACCCAGATAGTCAATAAGGAGATCACTGTGACCGATAAATCAACAGTAAACTCAGCATCTTCCGGTATGGACTATCAACAACCCGAACAGCCAAAATTGCTGTGGATGCCAGAAAAAGATCGTATCCACGATAGCAAGCTGTATCAGTTCATGGTCAAGTTGAGTGAGAAAAAGAACACCCTCTATCATGACTACAACCAACTTCATCATTGGAGCGTCAACCATAGTGAAGAGTTTTGGAGCATGTTATGGGATTTCTGCCAAGTAGAAGGCGCGAAAAAGCCCCCCGTAACATTTTGTCCTGCTGACAGCCGCACACCCGCAAAAGATACCCAATGGTTCCCGCACGCCAAGCTCAATTACGCCGAGAACTTGCTGCGAAACTGGCGTACCCAGGCTGCGGCTGATGCTATCATTTTTCACTGCGAAGGCGACCCAAATCAGCGACAGCACCTAAGCTGGCAGCAGCTTTACCGGCAAACCTCCCAAGTCGCGAGCTTTCTCCATAACCACGGCATCAAAAAAGGTGACGTTGTCGCAGGTTACCTACCCAATATCCCCCAGGCTGTCGTCGCTATGCTAGCCACTGCTTCCCTTGGTGCGATATGGACTTCAACCTCACCGGATTTTGGCGCAGAAAGTGTTACCGAACGCTTTGGCCAAACCAAACCGAAAGTGATGTTGTTCGCCCAAGGTTACCAGTACAACGGCAAGCCTATTTCTTACCACGATAAGGTCGTGGCGGTAAGTCAGAACATCCCCGAACTTGAACACTTAGTCGAAATACCAGCTTCTGTGTCAATAGCCGCTGAATCGAGTAAATCCGCCATCCCCGATAACATTCATCATCACTATTGGAGTGACATCCTCGAGAGCACTGTACCCAGTGAGCTTGGTTTTACCCCCGTTCCCTTCAATCACCCGCTCTATATTCTTTATTCATCGGGCACGACGGGCAAACCCAAATGTATTGTCCATAGCGTGGGCGGCACCCTACTCAACCACCTAAAAGAGCACCAGTTACAAACGGACATCCGTGCAGGTGACAAAGTCTTCTACTTCACAACTTGCGGCTGGATGATGTGGAACTGGCTGGTATCGGCACTTGCCTCTGGTGCAACACTGATTCTCTATGACGGCTCTCCCTTCTACCCCGACGGTAACGTGCTATGGCAACTGGCCGAAAAGGAAGGAGTCACCTTATTTGGTACCTCGGCCAAATACCTCGAAGCTCTGGAAAAACAAGGATACCGGCCTAAAGACAAAACGAAGTTACCCTCACTACGTACCCTGTGTTCAACAGGCTCGGTACTTGCACCCGAGCAGTTTGATTATGTTTATGATGCAATTCACAGCGACATTCAACTAGCCAGTATTTCAGGGGGAACGGATATTTGCGGTTGTTTTGCCATCGGCAACCCATTAGGCCCAGTTTATCGAGGTGAGTGCCAAGGGTTGGCGCTGGGAATGGATGTGCAAGTTTTCAATGAACTTGGCCGTTCTGTTTATCAACAACATGGTGAGTTGGTTTGCCTCAATAGCTTTCCCAACCAGCCTATAGGGTTCTGGAACGATCCTGATGGCAGTAAATACCACAACGCATACTGGCAGACCTATACCGGTATTTGGCACCATGGTGACTACGTCAGCCTTTCCAATACCGGAGGCATGGTATTTTACGGCCGTTCTGATGCCGTTCTTAACCCCGGAGGAGTACGAATAGGTACCGCTGAAATCTACCGGCAGGTGAACCGGTTAAAGGAAATCAAAGACTCACTAGTGATCGGCCAGAACCAAGGCGCTGATGTGCGGGTGATCTTGTTCGTGCAACTGGTCGAAACTGAAGTACTGACAGACGATTTAAAAGCCACCATCAAACAGAAAATTCGCGAGCACTGCTCCCCTCGCCATGTTCCCGAGGTGATCCTTGCCGTGAGGGATGTTCCCCGTACCAAATCAGGAAAACTAGTAGAGTTGGCCGTGCGCAATATCGTTCACAATCAACCGGTAAAAAACGTTGGCGCACTAGCAAACCCAGAATCTTTGGAAGAATTTAGGGATAGGGATGAGCTGAAAGGTTAGTTATCACCAAACAGTTACCTATCTAAAAATAGGTAACTTTCACCATCAATGTATATTCAACTTTGCGATTTGATGTCATGGCCAGTTTCAAAAACCATTTTCGGCCTGTCTTTTTCTTCGAATCGTAAAGGCTCCACTTCACGCAATGTTTGTTGACATCGATAAACCAATTGATGATACATTTCTGTACCTCTCTCCTTCCAAGCTAACTCGTCATCCTTCACATGACGTTTAAACTTAGCGGGACTGCCCAAAATCATGCTCCTTGCTTCAAACTGACTATGGGCTTTGATAAAACTATGGGCACCGACAATCGATTCTTTGCCAATAACCGCCAGATCCATCACCACGGCATTCATACCGATTAAGCAGTTTTCTTCAATGGTACAACCGTGGATCACCGCGCCATGGCCAATATGACTATTCACTCCCAGCACGGTTTCACGATTTGGGAAGCCATGAATAACACAACCGTCTTGAATATTACTGCCATCTTGAATAACGATTCGTCCCATATCACCGCGAATAGCGGCTTGTGGGCCAACATAAACTTGTTGGCCAATAATGACATCACCAATAATGTCTGCACTTGGATGAACAAAACTTTCAGGATGAATGACGGGGGTTATCCCATCAAGTTGGTAAATAGGCATTTTGATTCCTTTCAATCTATACCAATCACCCTACCATCCAAGTGACTGGTCGTTATTGGGGTTGTAACCCACCAAATCGAGCATAGTAGTCTGATGCAGGTAACGGCAGAGGCCCCGCCACCGTCTCGCCGTGCTCTGACACATAGTTTCGACCTTGTAGGTGAATTTTTTTATAGATGTTCATTGCTAAGCTCTGGGCAATACCACCTGCCCAGTTGTCTGGTAGTAGCTCTGCTGGCAGCAATGGGTCACGTATAATGATACGGCGATAGAAATGTACCAAGAGCAACCTTAATTTAAAGCACTCCTCCGGGCTGACTTCATCAACACTTATATCTTTCAGCTCTTGCCACACAGGGTTAAACATGTCACAAAATGCCTTATAGTCATCATTCAAACGGGATAAGTCCCAAGCTTTGCGGACTAATTCTTGCTCATTTCCCATCGCTGTTGAATATAAAGATGTTTGGGTAAAAATATGTGACTCTGGAAAATGCTTGGCAATCTTTTCGATATCAACATGGTCTAATTGATTTTGGTCAGCCTGAATATAAATCCCCTTATCTAGAGTACCAAATCCAAATCGAGACAAATATTTACCGTGTTGCTTTGAGTCATTTTGTGTTGATGACGATATATGAATAATATTCCACTTTCCGTCCCAACCTAATTTCTCAACGCTGTATATTTTTTTGTTTGCCGCCCGAATTTCATCAAACCGTTCTGGCGTCATGAAGTAATAGCTTTTTCTACCTGATTTTTTTACATCAAGCCATCCGTCTTGCTTTAAGCGAAATACAGAAGAGCGTACAAAACGCTGATTGAAGCCTAATGATTCCATAAAGTTAATTAGGCTTCCCATCCATATTCCTCCACCGCTGTGGCAAAGGTAATCACCTAGGAAAGTCACGACCAACGACGTACCACTTATCGACTGGTGCTCTGTCGCAGCGGTGAAAAAATCATCAAATTTACTATCCAAAATTAACCTCGATGAATCCTTACATCTGTATTGCAGCATGGTAATTATCAAGCCACTTCGACTGTTATCTTGAAGTAACTTAGATACAATTGCAACACAGTACCATTTTCACAGTATTTGCATCCTCCAACTATCAGGGATCAGTTTCATCTCAAGTAAAATAGAATATTCTGGGCTGCTTTATCCATTGATAAAGCAGCCTAAATTAACTATTACGCTTGCCTTAGATCGAGTACACGCTGCGCTTTACCCTCTGAACGAGGAATATTTCCACTCGGTAGAATATCAATATTGGTAGATATACCGACCATAGTTTTAATTCGGTGTTTCAATTTACTTTCAACCGCATCATAGCAAGAAGCATTAGCCGCTTCTTTCAACTCTACTTTCACCGTTAGCGTATCAAGATTGCCCTTTTTAACGACCTCTAACTGGTAGTGCGGGCTTAACTCTTCCAATTCTAAAATTTGCTCTTCAATTTGTGATGGGAAAACATTAACCCCACGGATAATCAGCATATCGTCACTGCGACCCGTGATTTTGTCCATACGACGCATGGTTCTGGCTGTACCCGGCAGTAATCGGGTTAAATCACGGGTGCGGTATCGTATAACCGGCATGGCTTCTTTGGTCAGTGAGGTAAACACCAGTTCGCCATGTTCTCCATCAGGCATAACCAAACCCGATGCAGGATCGATGATCTCTGGGTAGAAATGGTCTTCCCAGATTGTTGGGCCGTCGGCTGTTTCAGCACATTCCATTGCAACTCCCGGCCCCATCACTTCAGACAAGCCATAAATATCCAGCGCTTTAATCCCCAGGCGTTGCTCTATTTCTTCTCTCATTGAGTCAGACCAAGGCTCTGCACCAAAAATACCGATTTTCAATGAGCAATCCGATGCGTCACCACCGTGTTTTTTCTCAAGCTGGTCAAGCAAATTCAAACAATAAGACGGCGTTACCATGATAATAGTCGGCTGAAAATCCTCTATCAGTTGAATTTGCTTCTCAGTTTGACCACCTGACATCGGCACAACCGTCGCACCCAACTTTTCGGCGCCATAATGGGCACCCAAACCGCCGGTGAACAAACCATAGCCATAGGCAACATGGATCATGTCTTCTGAACTGCCACCTGCAGCGCGAATAGAGCGAGAGACAACCGTGGCCCAAGTATCAATGTCTTTTTGGGTATATCCCACCACTGTTGGCTTTCCTGTTGTTCCAGAAGAGGCATGAACACGTACGACATCTTTCATTGGCACTGCGAACGTACCGAAAGGGTAGTTATCTCGTAAGTCCTGTTTCGTGGTGTATGGAAATTTATTTATATCTTCCAAACACTTGAAATCCGATGGATGAACACCCGCTTCATCAAACTTCTTCTTGTACATTGGAACATTGTTATAGGCGTGTTCGAGAGTCCACTTCATTCTTTTAAACTGTAGCGTGCGTAGCTCGTCTACCGAAGCGGTTTCTATCGCTTCTAGTTGATTAAAGTCGGTCATTCCTTCGCTTCCTTTTGGATGTTCATAGTTGTATTCGCTGAACTTACTTTACATTTAAATCGTTATAATTTTGTTATAAATATGTAAACCATCAATACCTTATACGCGCTCGATGATCATGGCAATACCCTGGCCTACTCCAACGCACATACAGCACAGTGCATATTGGCCATTTTTACGATGAAGCTCATTAGTCGCCGCCATCACAATACGCGCCCCGCTCATACCTAGAGGGTGACCCAGCGCAATCGCTCCGCCATTGGGATTAACATGTTCGGCATCATCTGCCACACCGAGTTCGCGTAACACTGCCAGTGCTTGAGATGCGAATGCTTCATTTAGCTCAATCACATCCATGTCGTTTATCGACAGCCCCGACATCTCGAGCACTTTCTTTGCCGCAGGTGCAGGGCCAATTCCCATCACAGCAGGCTCGACACCAACGGTGGCACAGGCGATAATTTTTGCTTTAGGCACCAAACCGTATTCCGTGACGGCTGCATCACCAGCGATCAATACCGCCGCGGCCCCATCATTCACCCCCGACGCATTACCAGCGGTAACACTTCCTTGTTCGGCAAATGGCGTACGTAAACTAGCCAGTTGCTCGAGCGTGGTCTGTGGCCGTGGGTGTTCATCTTCACTCACCTCTGTCGCGGGCCCCTTACGGTTAGGAATGGTGACCGGAACAATTTCTTCTGCCAGCCTACCCGCTTGTTGGGCGGCAAAAGTGCGCTGCTGACTACGTACAGCATAGGCATCTTGATCTTCACGGCTGATCCCATAACGCGATGCGACATTTTCCGCGGTTTCTGGCATTGAGTCGGTACCAAATTCACTTTGCAATTGCTTGTTAATAAAGCGCCAACCAATGGTGGTGTCATACATTTCAGCCCGACGGTCAAAAGCACTCCCCGCCTTTCCCATCACAAACGGGGCACGTGACATCGACTCAACACCGCCAGCCACCATCAGCTGGGCATCACCCGATTTAATGGTTCGCGCTGCCAGTGCTAGTGCATCCATTCCCGAACCGCATAAACGGTTAACAGTGGTTCCTGAAACTTCTTGCGGCATACCCGCAAGCAGTACACCCATTCTTGCCACATTACGGTTGTCTTCACCGGCTTGGTTGGCACAACCAAGGATGACATCGTCTACTTTGCGCCAATCGAGATTAGGGTGACGTTCGACAAGTGCCTTCAAAGGTACCGCTGCCAAATCGTCAGGGCGGACAGATGATAGCGCACCGCCGTAACGACCAATTGGGGTTCGAACCGCGTCGCAAATATATGCATTACTCATCTTCCACCTCCAATACAGGCATACCCAAACGGTGCGCCTTACCTCGAAATAGCGCGACTAACTTTCCTAGTTGGTTGGTGATCTCGATATCGTAGGTTCCCGTCACCTTACCTTGCGATTTCACGTTGGCAGTAGCAGTGAGCAAATCCCCTTCTTTGGCTGGGCGGATATATTCAATGTTGCAACCTGCTGCGACTGCTGCATGGTTTTCGCTGTTACACGCGAAAGCAAACGCGGAGTCGGCCAAACTAAAGATCATGCCGCCATGGCAGGTCGCAAAACCGTTGAGCATATCGGAAGTGACCGTCATGCTGACCACGGCATGCCCCTTATCCATATGCTCAATTTTCATAGCTAACTTATTAGAGCAGCCATCATCGCTATACATTTTCTCGGCGCAACGCCAAGCCAATTGTTGTTGACTATCCATATCTCATTAATTCCCGTATGCCATTTGTCGTAACAGAGGTGATGGACGGTAGCGTTCCTCACCATAGAAATGCGTTAATTGATCCAAGGTCTGTTCAAGGTATTGCCATCCCAATTGACTCCCCCATTCAATCGGACCCTGTGGGTAATTCACGCCGCTTGTCATCGCCATATCGATATCTTCTAAACTAGCGCCACCTTTATTGGCGAGGTCTAGCCCTTCATTAACCAACATGCCAAGAGTTCGCCACATCACCATGCCAGGATAATCCTTGGTCAGAATCACTTGCTTGCCTAATGACTGAATGAAAGCGACCACAGCCTCTGTCTGTTGCTGGGTATTTTGCCGAGCAGGTGCCAATGCAATAACTGGGGTTGTTAGGTAGTCGCTGCAATAATCGAAGATCACCATAGGTCGCTGAAGTTGCGCGGCAAGCTGGGTCGCAGTATTACCTCTGGTTGGCACCAGAAGTACTCCATCAATATCAAGTGCGGCACCCGATAACTCCAAATCCGTATTTTCCAGGGCACTAGAAGGCGGAATAGACCGGAAATTTAAAACCAACTGCTCAAATGACTTCTCTGGCTGTTGCCAATTACCGATTTGATTAACCGAACTGATAGCCCTCTCCACGCTGGGATGAAAACTGGGTGATGCTGTATCAGTACCCGCTTGGTACTGATAGAAACCCCGGCCTGTTTTACGCCCATAAAATCCTGCGTCTACCAACTCTTTTTGGATAAGCGAAGGCTGATAGCGCCTGTCGTGGTAACACGCATCAAAAACACTTTTGGTGACAGCGTAATTGACGTCATGGCCAATCAAATCCATTAACTCGAACGGCCCCATGTTAAAGCCACCAGCACGGCGCATCAGGTAATCGATTTCATCAACCGATGCGACCTGCTCTTCCAAAGCGCGGAGCCCTTCCGCATAAAATGGCCTTGCTACGCGATTGACGATAAAGCCAGGTAACGAACGGGCTAGCACCGCATCTTTGCCGCATGAACGCGCCCAATCAAGAGAGACTTGCGCTACCTCATCACTGGTTGCAACGCCCTTGATCACTTCTACCAACTTCATCACCGGTGCTGGGTTGAAAAAGTGAACACCCACCACCCGTTCTGGTTTTTCCAGCGCACTGGCAATGGCAGTGATGGATATCGATGATGTGTTGCTCGCCAAAATAGTGTCGGCCCCACAGATATTCTCAAGATCACGAAAGACTGATTGCTTTACTTCCAAGTTTTCAACAATTGCTTCGATGACTAGACCTGCACCTGCCACCTCATGAAGTTGAGCCGAGCATTCAATTCGCGCTAAAGTCGCATCAGCTTCATCTTGGGTTATTCGCCCTTTATCGACCCGACGCGATAACCCCTTCTCGATTTGTGCTTTGGCTTGCTGGGCTTTGCCTTCCAACAAATCAAACAAGCAAACTTGATAGCCAGACTGGGCTGCAACTTGCGCAATGCCCGCCCCCATGGCCCCAGCACCAATAACCGCCACTTTTTCGATAGAAAAATCCCCCACGATTATTTCCCCTTAAACTCAGGTTGGCGCTTATCAAAAAATGCAGCGACACCTTCTCGATAATCTTCAGTGCGTCCCGCTAATCGTTGCAAATCACGCTCTAAGTTAAGCTGTTCACCCAATGTGTTATTGATACTGCTATTGATCGCTTGCTTGATATAACCCAGTCCAACCGTTGGCTGAGTCGCTAAGCGCTGGGCAAGTTCCATAGCTGCTGGCATCAAGCTATCGTCATCAACACATTGCCAAATCATGCCCCACTGCTGGGCCTGCTCAGCGGGTAGCTTTTCACCAAGTAGCGCCAAGCCTTTTGCTCGGGCCGTGCCCGCAAGGCGAGGTAAAGTCCATGTACCACCGGAATCAGGCACCAAGCCCAACTTACAAAAGGCTTGAATAAAGCTGGCTGACTGACCTGCAATCACCAAATCACACGCCAAAGCTAAATTCGCACCGGCGCCAGCTGCAACACCATTCACCGCTGCAATAATAGGTTTGTTCATTTGAGCGATTTTATTAATCAGAGGATTATAAAAACGCTCAATACTTTCTCCTAAATCAGGCATTGATTGATCAGCGCTTATATTTCGATCATTTAAATCTTGTCCGGCACAAAACGCTCTACCCGCACCAGTAATCACCAAGGCGCGTACTGACTCATCTTTTTCTGCTTGTTTTAAAAATCCCATTAATGCTTGATGCATTTGTGGATTGAAACTATTTAATTGCTCCGGTCGATTTAGGGTGAACAAAGCCACTCCAGCCTCCACGGAGTAATGAATGCTGTCTTCCATTTTTATTTTCCTTGGTAAATTGGTGAGCGCTTATTAAAAAAAGCGTCGATCCCTTCTTGTCTATCCTGACTGGCAGCAAGCAAACTAAATAACTGGCGTTCTTGCTTTAAACCTTGCTCCAATGTGGTGTTTGGTACTTGCTGCAACGCTTGTTTTGCTGCCCTGACCGCTAAAGGCGCACGTTGAGCAATCTTGCTGGCAATTTTCTGACATCGCTCCAGCGTTAATGCATCAACAACAATTTCGCTAACTAAGCCAGCTTGTTGGGCACGCGATGCTGAAATAGATTCGCCGGTTAACACCATTTGATTGGCCAGTGACTTACCGACTGTACGGCTCAGACGTTGTGTTCCCCCGGCACCTGGAATCAAACCAAGGGTGATCTCAGGGAGTCCAAAGACGGTCTTCTCGCCGGCAACAACCACATCGCACAATAAAACCAATTCCAATCCGGCACCGAGCGCGTACCCATTGACGGCAGCCAGCAAGGGTTTGTTAAAATCACTCAGGCGTTGCCACAAACGCGGTCGAGCATTCATCCAAGTATCGATTGCCCTTTGACTTGCGAGTTCATTAAGGTCGGCACCAGCAGCAAAGCACCTCTCTCCACCCGTAATCACGACCACGCCAATCTTCGCCTCGCCTTCGGCCCAATCCAGCACATTCGCCAACTCTTCCAGGCAATCATTGGTGAGCGCATTGCGTTTTTGGTAATGGGTAAAGCAAACCGTTAAAACACCCTGCTGTTGGCTGCAATCAAGATAAGTTAAATCCATATCTACCGTCATAACGAGTGACCTTACACATCGAAGTCGATAGAAACTTCGTCAGACGTAGGTACCGCCTGGCAGCTAAGCACATAGCCTTTTTCAATCTGATCTTGCTCAAGACTATAATTCACCGCCATTTCCACCTCGCCAGATCTCACCTTACAAATGCACGTCGCACATACCCCCCCTTTACAGGCATAAGGAAGATCTGCTCCCTGGCGCAGCGCTGCATCCAGCAAGTTGTCATCTTCAGCCGTCATCTCCAAGTCCATCACACGCCCATCGCGCTTAAGCTTGACGCGGCTAAATGCGGCTTTGTTTTCCACTTTAGGACGGGTTGTCGCACCACTATTGAAGCGCTCGACATGGAATTTTCGTTCGTCCATGCCCCCTTCACTCAAAGCTATATATGACGCTTCAAGCATTTCTTCAGGGCCGCACATATAGCAAGCATCAAACTGGTTCCAATCAAATAACGTTTTGCCTAATTGGCGAAGTTTTTCAGGGTCAAGGCGGCCATTTAATAACTCGGCCTCGTTGCTTTCACGGGAGAATAAATAAACAATCTGCAATCTTTCTGGAAAGCGGTTTTTAAAATCTGCTAATTGCTCCCTGAACATGGTCGAGTTCAGGTTTTTATTACCGTAAAGCAAAGTGAATTGACTATTTGACTCTTCTTCCAATACTGACTTCAACATGGAGATAATTGGCGTAATTCCTGAACCAACAGCAATACCCAGATAATGCTTGCTTGATTGCGGTTCTGTCACAAAGCCAAACCTCCCCTGAGGCGGCATAACATCAATGATATCGCCAACTTTGAGTTGGTTATTGGCATAATTTGAAAAACGACCATCGGGAATCGCTTTTATCCCCACTTTTAATTGCGATTCATTGGTTGATGAACAAATGGAGTAACAACGGCGCAACTCTTCACCGGCCACATCGGCCTTTAATGTTAAATATTGCCCGGGGTGAAAAGTAAATTGATCCTCTAAGCTTTCAGGTACCGAGAACGACATTATCACGGCGTTATCAGTATCTCGCTCTAGCTTGTTGATCGTTAATGAATAAAAATCTGTCATGATACGTTCTCGTTTAAATACACTTGAAATAATCAAAGGGTTCATAACATTGGCGGCATTGAAAATGCGCCTTGCAGGCTGTTGAACCGAATTCACTGACCAATTTGGTGTCTTTACTTTGGCAATGTGGGCAAATCACTTCATCGGGTAATGGCTGGCTAAAACATGCTTGCCCTTGCGGTGGTGCAATTCCATAATCAGCCAGTTTTCTTCGGCTCGCTTCCGATAACCAATCAGTTGTCCAAGCCGGGTCAAGACAAACCTCAACCTTTACTGGGGTATACCCAGCCTTATTCATACACTCGGTAATATCGTTAATTAGCATGTCAGTCGCCGGACACCCCGAATAGGTTGGCGTAAAAGTCACGACCCATTGCTGATCTTCAAAACGAACCTCACGCAACATACCTAACTCGGCAATGGTCACTACCGGTATTTCAGGATCTGGAATTCTCGATAACAGTTGCCAAACAGCTGATTGAGCCGGGTGAGATAAGCCCGCTATGGTTTGAACAAGCATGCAGCCTCCTTACCACTGGCAGTTTGGATAAATCCGCTGCATGTACTGCATCTCCGCCAATATATAGCCAAGGTGCTCGCTATGTTGCCCCTGTTTGCCGCCTTGTCGACTGAAGCCCGAATCCGGCACAACCAGGTTGGCTTCGGCCAATACCTCAGAAACTTGCTGCAACCACTTTGCTTTCAGTTCACTCACATCGACTGCAATACCTGAGCTGACCAATACGCTTTCTTGTGTCGACGGTGTAAACATCTCTTCTGTAAAGCGCCACAGCTCGGTCAAAGCAGATTGTATTTTTTGATTACTGGTATCAGTCCCATCGCCTAGGCGGATCATCCACCCCTGGCTAAATCGTAAGTGGTAAGCCGCTTCCTTAATCGATTTTTTCGCAATCGCCGCAAATTGAGGATTGGTACTCTTTTGCAGCTCAGCCAAGAATAGATTGTGAAAAACATCAAACAAGAACTGGCGTGTTAAGGTGATATCAAACCCTTCATTGGGCTGTTCAACCATGAGCAAGTTTAAATAGCCAGACTGATCGCGGAAATAAGCAAAGTCATCTTCGCTTCTACCTGCTCCCTCCAGCTCGGCAGCATATTGGTAGAAGTTGCGGGCCTCGCCCAATAAGTCGAGCCCGATATTGGCTAGTGCCATATCAATTTCTAGCTCAGGCGCCACGCCACACCATTCAGATAAGCGATGCGATAAGATCAAGCTGGTATCGGCAAGTTGAAGCGCATAGTGCAGTTCAGGATTATCTTTAACCATTTCTTTCCCCTTCTACATATGCTTAATGTCTGCCGGAATGCTGTAGAAGCTGGCATGGCGATACACTTTATCTTCTGAAGGGTCAAAAAAAGGCCCCTTCTCGCTAGGCTGCGAAGCAGTGATCTGCGACGATTTCACAACCCAAATCGAACACCCCTCATTTCGTCGAGTGTATAGATCCCTAGCACCCTCCAGCGCCATTTGATCATCTGCCGCACGCAAACTGCCTACATGCTTATGGTCAAGTCCTTGCTTGCTTTGGACAAACACTTCATACAACGGCCAACTTACTGAACTCATCATTCTCTCCTTGCTTATGCGACATGTTTTTGTTGTTTGTTGCTATGTGCGATAGCTGCCTCGCGAACCCATGCACCCTCATCCCAAGCACGCTGTTTGGCCTGAATGCGTTCATGGTTACAAATGCCGTTGCCATGAATAACCTGCATGAACTCTTCCCAATCAATCTCACCATGATCGTAATGACCGCGCGCTTCGTTCCATTTCAAGTCAGGGTCAGGAATTGTCATACCCAAGGCTTCAACTTGGTGTACCGTGTTATCTATAAACTTTTGGCGTAGTTCATCATTACTTAGGCGCTTGATCTTCCAGGCCATGCTCTGAGCAGAGTTTGGAGATTCGCTATCATTGGGACCGAACATCATTAACGATGGCCACCACCAACGATTAATCGCATCCTGCAACATCGCACGCTGCTCTTCGCTGCCATTCGCCAGAGCCGTCACCGCCTCATAGCCTTGACGCTGATGAAAACTTTCTTCCTTACAAATACGCACCATGGCACGGGCATAAGGACCATATGATGTTCGGCACAACGCGACTTGGTTAACAATGGCTGCCCCATCAACAAGCCAGCCCACCACACCAATATCCGCCCAATTCAATGTCGGGTAATTGAAGATCGACGAATACTTCATCTGCCCCTTCAGTAATTTCTGGTACAAGTCGGCGCGATCACCGCCCAGCGTTTCGGCTGCACTGTACAGGTACATACCATGCCCAGCTTCGTCCTGTATTTTTGCCAGTAGTACCGCTTTACGACGGAGCGATGGCGCTCGGGTTAACCAGTTTGCTTCCGGCAACATGCCTACGATTTCAGAGTGGGCATGCTGGCCAATCTGGCGGATCAGTGTTTTTCGGTAGTGCTCTGGCATCCAGTCTTTCGGCTCGATGGCAATCTCATTTTCTAGTTTTTGCTCGAAGCAAGCATTCTCAGAAGACATTCCCTGACCTCACATTGTGATACGTTATTTTTCGTAATGTAATTTTACTGTATCATTTAACGAACATTTAACAACCTTTAAAACCAATTAATTTAACAATTGATTTACAAGCGTTGATTTCATTGATCTTTTTCGAAATAGCGGATGGCTGGGAGAGAAATGATCAAGATAAAAATACTTTGAATAATAAGCACGACAATAAGCCAGCTAACAATCGTTGTTAGCTAGCTCGAATTAGCATTATTAACGTGTTTTTAAGCGCGCTGCTAAGCCGTCAGGTCACCTTCTCTACGCGCAACCAACGTTAAGATGGTGTACAGCGCGACAGGGTTGCCCTCTTGATTCGTCACCTCGACATCCCAAGCCACAACCCCCTGCGGTGTCTCTTCGATGTTACGCTGACGCTTCTTCACCTTCTTCTGGCAGGTCAGCTTCACTTGAATCGTATCGCCGATGGCAACAGGCTCAATAAAACGAAGGCTTTCCATACCATAGTTAGCTAACACTGGCCCCGGTGCCGCTTCTACAAACAAACCTGCCGCCGCTGAAATGACAAAATAGCCGTGAGCAACACGCTGACCGAACATCGACTCTTTCGCCGCAATCTCATCCATGTGGGCGTAGAAATGATCGCCGCTGAGGCAAGCAAAATTCACAATATCGGCTTCAGTGATCGTTCGTCTCGCAGTTGTCAGGCTCTCGCCAATGGCAATATCTTCAAAATGCTTCTTAAACGGGTGTACCAGATCTTCGGTTGTTTCTGCCCCTCTCACCCATTCCTTACCTACAGCCGCAAGCATCGTCGGAGAACCCTGCACGGCGGTACGTTGCATGTAATGCTTGATGCCTCGAAGTCCGCCCATCTCCTCACCGCCACCAGCCCGGCCAGGGCCACCATGAACAAGCATTGGTAAAGGTGAGCCATGGCCTGTTGATTCCTTGGCTGATTCATTATTCAGAATATGCAGGCGACCATGAGCATGACCAATACGCGCGACTATTTCAGCGGCAAATGCCGTTGATGCGGTTACCACACTGCCAACTAAGCTGCCTTGTCCTAGCTGGGATAGCGTTACCGCTTCATCTCGGCTGCCATAAGGCATCAAGGTACAGACAGGGCCAAAAGCTTCGATATCGTGAACCGGTGTGGCCGTTAATGGCTCATCACAAACCAGCAATGTCGGCGGATAGTAGGCCCCTTCCTCATTACCATTAGGGCTGAAACCCGATAATTCCCCCCCTGTCACCACTCGGCAATAGTTGGATAGCGAGGTCACTTTTTCTTGTACATCATCGCGTTGCGAGCGGCTGATCAATGCCCCCATCTTCACGCCTTCAAGACTTGGGTCTCCCACCACGACTTTGGCCAATCGGGCACTGATGGCTTGGCTAACTGCGTCAAGCAAATGGCTTGGTACCATGGCACGGCGTATTGCAGTACATTTCTGCCCGGCTTTAACCGTCATCTCACGGCATACTTCTTTGACGAACAAACCAAATTCTGGGGATTCAGGAGTAACATCATCCCCAAGAATGGCACAGTTAACCGAGTCAGCTTCCATCGTAAAAGGTACAGACTTGGCAATCAGGTTAGGCGTAGCGCGAAGCATTTGGCCTGTTTGCGCAGAACCGGTAAAGGTAACGACATCCTGATAATCCACGCGGTCTAGCAAATCACCCACTGAACCGCACACGACTTGAATTGCGCCCTCTGGCACCAATCCACTTTCAACGATGACCTTAACCATTGCTTGGGTTAAATATGCTGACTCGGAAGCAGGCTTGATAATAGCAGCCATTCCCCCCAGCCAAGTCGGAGCCAGCTTTTCTAGCATCCCCCAGCAAGGGAAGTTATAAGCGTTGATGTGAATCGCCACACCCGGTTTAGACGTTAGGATATGGCGGGCAGCAAACGTACCTTCTTTCGATAGCGGGATCAGATCGTCTTCAGCCCATACCGTCTCGTTGGGTAACTCGCGATTGGCAAGGCTGGCATAGTTGAAGAAAGTGGCAGCGCCACCTTCGATATCAACCCATGAATCGACTCTGGTTGCGCCAGTATGAGCGGACAACGCATAAAACATTTCTTTGTTTGCAAGGAGCAACTTCGCCACTTCTTTGAGCATATTGCCGCGCTCAAGGAAGGTCATTTGTGATAAGGCTTTACTGCCCTTGTCTCGGCCAAATGCCAGCATAGCTTGATTATCAATGCCCGTGCTATCTAACTGGTATAGCCCTTCATTAGTCAATGCACTGGATACAATCCTTGGGTTGCCACTGCCATAGTGCCACTTACCCATTACATAACTGTGCAACTGTTCCATCGTTTCATCCTTTTTGAAATTACTGGCCAACTAAGCAAGTAGCACTGTCCCTACCTGCTCTAAACAACTTGATTTCGCTATCTAAGAATTTGTCTCTCGATCACAAATGTAACATCTCGACAACATTTCACAAATAAAAATGACTCATTTTCTTTGTGAAATTAAAATTTGTGTGTCATGTTTATTTTTAACCAAAACCCAAACATGGCAGAAAAGGAATACAGAATGCTGAAAAAAGTGATGATGAAGGGCATAGCTGGCGTAACAGCGAGTATGGTTTTAGCGAGCACATCTTGGGCTGCCGATTATGAGTTGCGCATCGCGACGTGGTTAAGCCCTACGCACACCATGAACCAGGACGTTTTCCCAACGTGGGGGAAATGGGTTGAAGAAGCCACAGAAGGCCGAGTCACTATTAAGCTTGAATACGATGTTGGTCACCCGAAAAGCTTGGTTGATATGGTCGAGGATGGCGCGATTGATGCAGCTTGGACATTCCATGGCTATTTACCGGGCCGTTTTCGCCTACCACAAATGACGGAATTACCGGGTTTGGATGCCGGTGCCGAAGCGGTATCCGTTGCCCACTGGCGTATTAATGATCAGTATTTCAAAGAATCCGGTGAATACGATGGTATCGAAGTCGCTGGGCTATTCGTGCATGGACCCGGGCAAATCCACCTACGCTCGCCTATCGACTCCATCAAAGAGCTAAAAGGTAAAAAAATTCGTGTCGGCGGTGGGATCTCCACCGAGATTGGCAAACGTCTTGGGGTCACAGGTGTAAATGCACCGGCAAACAAAGCCTATGAAATGCTGTCGCAAGGCGTTGCCGACGGCCTGTTCATGCAAATGGATATGATGAAGGTTGGACGCTTCAAGGATGTTGCCCCTTACACAGTTAAACTACCTAATGGCCTATATCTAGGTTCCTTTGGCATTTTCTTAAGCCCAGATTTCATGGCAAAACTATCGGAAAAAGATCGAGAGGCGATCCGAAGTGTATCAGGAGAACGTCTTTCTGCCCTTGCGGGCCGGGCTTGGGCGAAAGCTGATGAAGTAGGTGAAGCCGATATCATTGAGAGCGGTAGCCAAATCACCGACGCCTCTGCAGAAGATATTGCTTTCTTCAATGAACTAATTGAAGGCATGGATCAAAAATGGATCAAAACAGCCAAGCGCCGTGGTGTTGATGCCGAAACCGCACTTGAGGCATTCCGCACTGAAGCACGTAATTATCAACCTATCGAGCTATAAGGGCTGAGACATGCGTGATTCAATATTTAAATTAGTCCAGTGCTGGGAATGGGGAGCCCAGCACTTCGATCGAGTTCTCAAGCTCTTTGCCGGGATAATCTTATTTAGCTTGATGCTAATTACCTGCGTCGACGTTTTGGGGCGTTACTTATTTTCCTCACCACTAGTCGGTAGTGTTGAACTCACAGAGTTATTATTGGGAAGCTTGATCTTTGCCACCCTGCCCTTAATCACTTGGCGCAAAGAGCACATCAGCGTTGACCTAACTGACTCCATCATCCCTACCGCAATTAAAAAAGTTCGCGACAGTATTTTCAATATCTTGGTGGGTATCAGCCTATTTACTATCGGTTTTAAAATCTGGGATTTGGCAGCCCGCTCCCAACGCTACGATGAAATCTCGGAGTACTTGGAAATACCAATTTATTACTTTACCTATTTTCTCGCGATCTCGTGTTGGCTCACAGCCATTACCTCGATTGTATTGGTCGTTACCCAAGCATTTAATAAACAATACGATAATCAAGGATAGATTATGCTCATCACACTGATTGGTTTTGCAGTATTAATGTGTTTAATACTGCTGCGAATGCCTATTGCCTTCGCCATGGGGATAGTTGGCTTCATTGGCTATTCTGCCCTTGGCGATTGGAATTTCAACGGTGCCCTATCGGTAAGTGCCAAGCGCTTAATCGATACATCCCAGGACTATGGGCTATCGGTCATCCCTATGTTCATTCTTATGGGTAATCTGATCACCAAGGCTGGGTTATCCCAAGAGCTGTATCGTGCTTGCTACGCTTTCTTCGGCCATAAAAAAGGTGGCCTAGCAATGGCTACGGTTGCTGCTTGCGGTGGCTTCTCGGCAATATCCGGCTCAAGCCTTGCGACATCTGCAACTATGGCAAAAGTCGCCATGCCATCCATGCGCAAGTATGGCTATTCCGACGGCTTGGCTGCGGCCTCTATCGCCGCTGGCGGCACCCTTGGTATTCTGATCCCCCCTAGCGTGATCTTAATTATCTACGGCGTGCTTACCGAGCAAAGTATTCGTGATTTGTTTGCGGCGGGCTTCATTCCGGGTGTACTCGGTATTGTGTTATATATGCTGGCAACCCGTTACGTTGTATGGCGTAACCCGAAGTCAGGCCCTTGCGGTGAGCGCATGAGCAAGGAAGAAAAATGGCACGCGATCCGCTCAGTTTCTGCCATACTGGGACTGTTTGTACTGGTCATGGGCGGTATTTATGCCGGAATATTCACTCCAACCGAAGCCGCTGGCGTCGGCGCCGGTGGTGCATTTGTTATTGCGCTATACCGTCGTTCGCTAACCCTACCTATATTGCAAGACATTCTGCTAGAAACGGCCAGAACCACAACCATGCTCTTTGGTGTAATAATTGGTGCTCTGATCTACTCAAACTTTGTAAACCGTGCAGGGCTTCCTTCCGAGCTAGTTAACCTCATCCAATCTGTTGGTGCGGATCCTATCCTGGTCATGCTTGCCATTCTTGGCGTGTACATACTGCTGGGAACGGTATTCGAAAGCCTCTCTATGCTACTGCTAACTATTCCTGTCTTTTACCCACTGGTCCAAAGTATGGGATTCGACCTGGTTTGGTTCGGCATTATCGTGGTGGTAGTGACTGAAATTAGTTTAATTACCCCGCCAGTTGGGCTCAATATTTTCGTGCTTAGCGGCGTCATCAAAGACATTAAAACCAGCACAATATTCAAAGGCGTCACCCCTTTCTGGTGTGCCGATATTATCCGTCTGGCTCTATTGCTGTTTATTCCGGCTTTGTCGCTATGGTTACCCGGAATGTTATATAGCGCTTAAACAAACCTAAAAAATAAAAACGATAAGCCTCACTCTAGTGAAACAAGGAATGACAATGTTTAATAAAACTCTAGTGGCACTTTCTACCCTAATTGGCCTAAGTGCCATCAGTGGCTGCAGCACAATATCGGACACACAAGAAATCACCATAAAACGTGATAGTTATGGGACGCCTCATATCTATGCCGATACCACTTATGGTCTTTTTTATGGTTACGGCTACGCCATTGCTCAAGACCGACTATTTCAACTGGAAATGGCAAAACGCAGTGCACAAGGCAATGTAGCTGCGGTATTAGGGAAGGACTACCTGCCTTTAGATATCAAGGTACGCGAACATTACAATCCGCATACCATCAAAGCAGCAATGGCGGATCTATCGCAGGAAGATCGTGATATCTTCCGAGGCTACGCTAATGGCATCAACCAATGGCTCGCCCAGATCAACCAGTCTCCAACCACACTGTTGCCTAAACAATTTATTGATAACGATTTCGCCCCTTCAAAATGGGATGATTTCGATGTCGTAATGGTGTTTGTCGGCTCGATGATTAACCGATTCGGCGATTACAACACTGAGCTTGATAACCAGCAATTATTGGCCTCGTTAACCGAAAAGCATGGCGAAGCACTCGCTCAAGCTATATTTGATACTGTACTCCCTCACCAAAGTGACAATGCCGTTGATACAATTCCAGCCGGTGAATGGAGCCCTGCACAAAGAAACCGGCTCAAAGCTCAACTGATCGCCAAACTAGAAAAACAACAACCGCAGCCCGATGCCAAGCAAGGGTTAGGTGCCGAGCAGCAAGTGCCACTTTTAGCCTCCAATTCCCCGAATACTAATGGTCTGCAGGGAACCTTAAATTGGCGTGGATTTAACGAAGCCCCATTCAGTAATATTTTGGTGCTAGGTAAAGAAAAAACCAATGGAGCCAATGCAGTGCTGATCAATGGCCCGCAATTTGGCTTCTACCGGCCAGCCTATACCTACTCTGTCGGTCTTCACGGTGCCGGCTACGATGCGGTAGGTAACTCTCCCGCCGGCTACCCATTGGTGCAATTCGGTCACAACGGCAAAATTTCTTGGGGAAGCACTTGGGGCGCAGGCGATAATGTCGACCTGTTTCAGCTTGAGTTAAATCCAAATAACGCCGAAGAGTATCGCTACAAAGGAAAATTCATCCCATTTGAAAAAGAGCCCCAAACAGTTAAAGTCAAAGGCCAGCAAGACGAGGTGATTACCGTCTATCGCTCAGTCCACGGCCCCGTTATCAAGCACTCGGCAGAAAATAACCTCGCCTATGCCAAAAAACGTGGCTGGGCAGGTAAAGAGCTTTCAACCCTACTTGCATGGAACAAGGTCTCTAAGGCTGAAAACCACCAGCAGTGGTCGGGTTATGTCGCAGATAGTGCCATCAACGTGAACTGGTACTATGCCGATCAAGACGGCAACATTGCCTATGCCCTTGGCGGTCACTATCCCGTTCGCCATCCAAACTTTGATGGCCGGCTGCCAACCCCGGGAGACGGCAGCGGCGACTGGCTAGGCATATACCCATTCAGCTCCAACCCACAAGTACTCAACCCGGAAACTGGCTATATCGCTAACTGGAACAACCGCCCTGCCGCTGGCTTTCCGAATCCAGACCAGTGGTGGTATAGCTGGAATACCGTTGATCGCAATGTCGAGCTCACCAAACGTGTTGATGCACAAAACAATTTTACCTCGCAGCAAGCGTGGGATTTGATGATGGAAGCCTCGGTCATCGACCCTAATGCTCGCCATTTTGTACCTCACTTAATTGAGCTTGCACAATCGAGTGATGAGCCGGCACACCAGAAAGCTGCAAATATTCTGGCAAGTTGGGATTTTAGCAATACTGACATTAACCAAGATGGGAAATACGACCACCCTGCTTCTACCTTGTTCCGTACTTGGCTCGGGGAAGTGTTAACGACGGCCTATTCACCGGTGATGCCCGAAAGCAAACTGGCTTGGTTTACAAATCCCGGCTATGGCAACAAGGAGAGGGTTCTAGCCAATAGCTATAACATTCAAACCAGCACAAAGGCGCTTTCTGATATTCTGACCAATCCGAAACTATTTGATGAAAGCGACAAGCAGGCAATTAAGCTTGACGCCCTATCGAATGCCGTTGCTTCTTTGACCGAGACTTATGGCGCAAATAGTGACAACTGGTTAGCTAATGTCGATATTCTTCGCTTTGACAACAAGAACTACATTGGTGTGCCGCAAGCTGGCAAAGATGAAGTGTCAGATACCCCACTTGCCCTCAACCGAGGTACTGAAAATAACATGACAGTGTTTAGCGCTGATGGTATTGAAGCCTATGAGGTGGCGGCACCTGGGCAATCTGGCTTCATCGCCCCTGATGGCACCCCGTCTCCTCATTATGATGATCAGTATGAGGACTTCATTAACTTCCGTCTCAAACCAGTTTACTTTGAGCGTGATGTATTAAAAGTAAATGCTGGTTCGAAAACGGTTTTAGCCATCAACTAGAGTCCAGGCCAGAGCCCGATGGTTCTGGCCTGTCTTACGGTTCACTCAAAATCAAACTTCATCTAGCCAAATCTTAAGATACACAACATCACCGCTAATCATTAACAAGGCGTTATTTCAACCACGGCGAAGTAAGACTGAACATCTGCCGGTCAAAGTCTATTTCGCCTTGTACTCCGATGGGAATGACCAGCATAGGATGGGTATGACAGCTATCGAAGCCATTTAAAATTGGAACAGCTTGTCCGTTGAGGACTTCCATTAAAACGTCTAAAGGTTGGCGGCCAGTTCCCTTATCATCAAACAGCTCATGCTTACCCAGCACAATTGCTGAGACTTTGTCGAAAACACCCGATAACTTCAAATGGCTAAATGAGCGCTCTATCGTCTCTATCCCTTTCAGACTGTCTTCAATCAGTAAGATATCCCCTTGCCGGATTTCAGGCATATAGGGGCTTGCCCAAATTCCCGCCATCGTGTTGAGGTTGCCTCCCACGACTCGGCCTTTTATCACCCCTTTACCGTTAAATTGCCAGTCATTTAGTTGAGTCTGTTTAGCTTCCCTCTGGCTTTCCCAATCAATTTTTACATCCGTCCAATGTTCAGGCATTACGTAGTTGTATGGGAGGCTTTGCTGTTGGCAAAGCAGAGCCTCGAAGGAAGCAAATGTCTCATCAACTAATGGAGGAAACTCACCGAACGACGCGACGAGTGCTGGACCGTAGAAAGTCACCAAGCCTGTTCGGGCATAAATCCCCAACAGTAATGCCGTGACATCCGAATAGCCGATAATGATCTTTGGATCTTGCCGTAACGCTCCGTAGTCAATGTAAGGCAATAAGGCATTACTATTACTGCCGCCGATAGTAGAAATTATGCAGCGAACATCTGGGTCACGGATCAACGTATTTAGCTCTTCGGCTCTCGCTTGGATAGTACCGGAACGGTAATAGTCTGACTTCCCCGTCAGGTTGCCCGCTTTCAGGTTAAACCCTTTTTGCTGCAAGAATGCTGTTGCCCTCTCGTACCGCTTCAGGGCAAAACTCGTTGCAGGAGAAGATGGGGAGAAAAAGCCTATGGTGTCACCACGTTTTAGTGGCGGGGGAAAAATTGTCATCCTTGACTCGCTCTTTAGGTGCAATAAATTACTCACCCATCTTAAAGCTATTTCTTTACTTTTTTCCTATTACTTAACAGACACTTAGAGCTCCGTCACAAAGCTTGGCCTAGTACGGCAAGCTCAAGGACATATTTCCGAAACAAAAAATTCATTAGAGCACGAAACATATAAAAACCAACAAAACAAACTAACCGAAGCAAGATGAGAGAACAATTGTGGATATAGAGCCTAATTCCGTTAATTTACGAATTAAAAAACAAAATCTTGTCACATTTGTTCACAATTCATATACAATCTTATTGAACAACTCATTCGAACACTAATAATTGTTGTTGGGTGAACCCTAATTTGAGGAAGGATACTCGATATGAAATACAAAACCCCATTACTGCTTGCCATAAGCGCACTGGCTATGAATGCCAATGCCAGCGAATGTGGGAAAGTCACTATTGCTGACATGAACTGGAGTTCTGCCAGCCTTATCGCAAACATAGACCGCTTTATCTTAGAGCACGGCTACGAATGTGACGCTGAACTGATCCCTGGCGACACCATGCCAACAGGCACTTCCATGATAGAAAAAGGCCAGCCGGATGTAGCCCCTGAGCTTTGGAGCAACAGCTTAAAAGACGCCCTCGATAAAGGCGTGGCTGAAAAGCGCCTACGCTATGCAGGCAAAGCGCTGGTTGACGGCGGTGAAGAAGGATTTTGGGTTCCTTCTTACTTGGTTGAGAAATACCCAGAGATGAAAACCATCGAAGGTATCGAAAAACATGCCAAACTGTTCGAACACCCAGAAGATCCTGATAAATCAGCCTTCTATAGCTGTCCAGCAGGTTGGAACTGCCAAATCAGCGCTGGCAACCTCTTCAAAGCGATGAAGCTAGATGATTCCGGCTTTGTCATTGTAGACCCAGGCTCTGCGGCCGGTTTGTCAGGCTCTATTGCTAAAGCCTATGAGAGGAAAGAACCTTGGTTTGGCTATTACTGGGCACCAACAGCCGTTTTGGGTAAATACAACATGGTCAAAGTCGACTTCGGCAGTGGCATTGATGAAGAAGAGTTCGTCAAATGCACCACTAACGCTGAATGTGAATCACCTAAGACAACTATGTACCCACCATCACCAGTCCATACTGTTACCACTGAGAAGTTTGCTTCCAACGCGCCAGAAGCTTACGAATACTTCACCAAACGTGGTTTCACCAATGCCGACATGAACCAGATTCTGGCATGGATGGAAGATAACCAAGCTGATGGTGAAGAGGCGATGTTCTACTTCCTCGAAGAATACCCACAGATCTGGCAGCAATGGGTGCCACAAGATGTCGCGAAAAAAGTGCAGGACGCACTATAAGCCGCATCTACAATTTCAGGTATAGGATTACCTTGTAGTACGCCAGAGCCCCTCGGGGCTCTGGTAAGAAAAGGAATTAAACATGTCAGAGTCTAATTGGCTTAGTGAATTTCCGGAGATGGATCGCTCCGATCTCCGCGCAATCCGTAAATCACTGGATGGTGCCTATCGCGACTTCTCTCGCGAGTACGGCGACCTCATCGAATCTTTCTTCGACCCTCTGCTTACTTTCTTGGTCTGGTTTGAAAAGCTCCTCATTTCCACCCCCTGGGTTATCGTGCTGGGCGTCTGTACCGCATTAATTTATGCGGCTAGCCGCTCTTGGAAACTTTCTCTAGGCTGCTTTGTTTCCCTCATCCTGATTGGTTATTTCGGCATGTGGGAAGATACTATGCGGACCTTAAGCATCATCACGGTCTGCACCATGCTCGCCATTTTGATGGGTATCCCTATCGGCATCGCTATGGCCCGCTCAAACCGCGTACAAGCAACTGTGACACCCTTATTGGATGTGATGCAGACCATGCCGGCATTCGTCTATCTAATCCCTGTCGTAATGCTATTGGGCATCGGTAAAATCCCAGGCCTGATTGCCGTAGTGATCTATGCCATCCCGCCGGTGATCCGCCTGACTAACCTCGGGATCCGTCTGGTCGATAAAGAAGTATTAGAAGCTGCAACCGCATTTGGGGCTAACAAGAAACAACGCTTGTTGGGCGTCCAGTTACCTTTAGCCATGCCAACTATCATGGCCGGCATCAACCAAACCATTATGATGGCACTTTCTATGGTGGTCATTGCCTCGATGATTGGTGTTAAGGGATTGGGCCAACCTGTACTTAAGTCGATAACCAATCAATACTTTACACTGGGGTTGTTAAATGGCCTTGCCATTGTTGCCCTCGCAATCTTGTTTGATCGTGCATCTCAGGCTTATGCCAAACGTACTCAGGCCCATTTAGGAGATCTTACCCATGACTGAGCCATTGATTGAAGTAAGCGGTCTTTACAAGATCTTCGGGCCTAAGCCAACATCGGTCATTGATAGAGTAAAGAATGGCGAAAGCAAAGATAAAGTGCTCAATGACACAGGGCATACTGTTGGCCTTAAAGACATCAACCTAAAAATCAACAAAGGGGAGATCTTTGTCATAATGGGCCTTTCCGGCTCAGGCAAGTCCACCTTGATCCGACATTTCAACCGTTTGATAGACCCAACATTGGGACAGATTTTGGTTGAAGGTATCGATGTGATGCAGCTGTCTGACGATGAACTGGTTAACTTTCGCCGGCACAAAATGTCGATGGTCTTCCAGCGTTTTGGCCTTCTCCCCCACCGCACCGTTGTCGAGAATGTTGCCTATGGGCTTGAGATCCAAGGTATCAAAAAAACAGAGCGGCTAGCGAAGGCAACAGAGTGGCTGGAAACCGTTGGCCTTAAAGGGTATGAAAATCAATACCCAGCCCAGCTTTCCGGTGGTCAACAGCAGCGCGTCGGCCTTGCCAGGGCGCTAAGCACCGATGCAGAAATCTTATTGATGGATGAGGCATTTTCAGCACTAGACCCATTAATCCGTAGCGAGATGCAAGACCAACTCATCGAACTTCAGGAAAAGCTACATAAAACTATTATCTTCATTACCCACGATTTGGATGAAGCGCTGCGGTTAGGCGATAGAATCGCGATCCTCAAAGATGGCGAACTAGTGCAGCAGGGCTCACCGGACCAAATCCTGCTCCACCCTGCCGATGAGTACGTTGAAGCATTCGTCAAGGACGTTAACCGAGCCCGTGCACTTACTGTCGAAACCGTCATGCAGCCGCCAGCTTACCGCATCACGGCCAAGACAATTGAAGAAGCATTGGTTGAGATGAAGCGAATCAAGCAAGACTACGCCTACAACGTGACAGATGAAGGTTATCAAGGTGTGGTGACTAAAGAGAGTTTGCTCGATGCAGCCAAAACTGATGCTAGCCAGGATCTTCAAGATGATATCTATGAAGAAGTGCCAGTCATCTCACCAGACTCCGTGATTGAAGAGGTCCTTCCCGACACCATGTCATGCGATTACTCGCTACCCGTGGTTGACGAAGACGGCAATTTACAAGGTGAATTGGAGCGTAGTGCAGTTGCGGAAATCTTCACAGATGTCAGCGAGGCTAAGCCTTCCACAAAGGAAGACCCCAGCATCCATCCAGTGATGGATAAAGCCTCTTGAGGAAAGATTCACACTAACGACACCAACTATAGCGCATAAAAAAACCGCCCATATCAGGTATGGGCGGTTTTTATTCTCTTAACTCAAAGGAAGTGTTAAGCGCTCTCTTTCATCGCCGAGATAACCGACGGGTCATTTAACAGATTAAACAGCATGCTTTTCGCAGACGCACGCTGGGCATCCGAAAGTACCTTCTTCGGATTCTCTCGAGCCATAGTCAGGATATTCTTAATAAACTTGCTGTTGGTACCTGAAAGCTCGTACACATAACGTAGGGTATCAAGCAGCTCGCCTTGTGGCAGGCTGTAAACCGCCATTTCACAGCTCAGGCCATCCATCGCTAGGAAATTGTTCACCACTTCCCTGCGCTCGGCATTGAACTTCTCTTTGGCAATATGGCCATCAATCAAAGCCTGCACTCGGTCAGCGATAGCTAAAGGCACTTCCATTGTTTTTGTTTCTTGATTCATTTTGCTTCTCCTGCTCTAGCTGGATATTACTGCCATCATGGCTGGTATAATAGACCAATCGCTCAAGCATGTTAGTTACGGTTCATTCCTGACAACTTTAGACTACTCGCCTTCTAACGAAGGGTTATAAATCTGAGATACTCAACAGTACCTGCTCTAGTTCATCCCAAGGCATAAGTTGGCTATCGATAACTTCGATACGGCTTTCAAAGCCTTCCAGTGTCATCTGGTTTACCGATACCACACCATTGTTGACATTGAACGCATGGCAACCTTTGTTGGTATTGATTACCCCTTTCACACGCTCTGCGGTCAAATTGCAGAACATAGAAAACAACTGGTCAAAATCAAAGGTGACCTCTGCGCCGAAAATCCAGCCACAGCTGAAGTAGCCCTGGCCTTTGTTTTCTTTGCGGATGAACGTTTGGTTTGGTGGCAGCTGAAATTGCGGCTCCATCTCAGCATGTTCATGGTGATGGGCTTCGATTGTAGCGGCCTCTTCTTGCTGCTCTCTTTCGGTATCAAGCAACGCTAGGGGAAACTCACCCTGCTTAACCAGCATACTTGCCAGCTTTTTCGGTTGCTGTGTCGCCACCCAGTGCTCGAAGATCCCAACATCAACCTCGTCGCATTCATCAAGCTTGTTACCAATGACAATCTCTGCAACATCAAGTTGATCGTTGAAGTTTTTGTTTTCCGTATACTTTTTATCAGAGAGGTTACGTGGGTCAACCAAAGCCACTGTGGCTTTCAAATCGATGTAATCTTTGAACTGGTTCGACGTTAGGACCGAGATAATTTTATGGGGATGGCCCAACCCAGTCGGCTCGATAATCAATCGGTCCGGGTTCTGGCGCAGCAGCGCTGTGATCCCCACAGAAGTAGGAACTCCAGCAGTGCAGCACATGCAGCCACCTGGGACTTCTTTGATCATTGCACCGGAATCAGTAAGAATGGCACCATCAATACCAATTTCACCAAATTCATTGACCAATACAGCCCATTTTTCATCGGCAGGCTTATTCTTCAGTAGGTTGAGAATCGTCGTGGTTTTTCCAACTCCAAGGAAACCCGTGATGACATTCGTTGGTATTCGCATAATGAGTGATTTTTCCGTAAATGTTGACGGGAAATTTACATGAAATACGCCCCGGTCTCAAATCATTGTGGCTGTCTTGTGGCGTTGAGGCTTTTGATTTATTTTAGTTTATTACCCAAGATTAAAGTGTTGGGTGAAAAGTCACCCTTTTTGAGCACTTGCCGCTTATAAAACCCGTAAATCCAAGCCATTAATGGCAATTCTGCTCACAATTTGTTTACATAACGTTTTTCGTGAGATTGCTAACACGCAAGGAGCATCTATGCTAAACCCTGCAACAGCGCAAGCAGTGATCGACCATGCCCTCTTCCTTGGCGCCGATTTTGCCGAACTGTTCGTTGAACACCATCAATCCAGCTCTGTCGAGCTGCTGTCCGGTGATATCGACAAAGTAAACTCCGGTATCGATTTCGGTATTGGTGTCCGCCTATTCTTCGGCCACAAGGTGCTTTACGGCTACACCAATAGCACCGATGAAGAAGAGTTAAAGCGCGTCACCAGCTTACTTGCTGCCAAAGACAAACGCGACCAAATCGCCAACGCGGGTGCATTAAACCTTAGCCGCTACCAAAGCAAACATGCTTGTCAGCAGCCGTTGAGCCAGAACCCTAACCTTGAAGCTAAAATAGCCTTCTTGCGCCAGTGTGATACCGCAGCGCGAGATGAAGACGAGAAAATCAACCAGTTCATTGGCCGTATCTTACAACGTGAACAACAAATTGAAATTTTCAACTCAACGGGTCTGCAT